>NZ_JAMYQT010000006.1:0-252625 GCF_040320985.1 Mesorhizobium sp. M0571 | reverse complement strand
GCGCTTCAGAATGAGCACCATCTCACCGCAGCGCGGATGAAATGGATAGTAAATCCGCCCTTCTTCGGGATGTTGGCGGGCAGTATGTCGTTGTTTTGAGCAGAACTTGGATGACGCGAATGTCGACGTCCTGCTCCAGGAGATGTGTGGCGAAGGAATGCCTCAGGGTGTGCGGCGTTACCCGCTTTTTGATCTCGGCGGCCTCCGCCGCGGCATGAACGGCGCGGTTCATCTGCCGCGTGGAGAGCGGCGTGATCGGGCTGCGACCCGGAAATAGCCAGCCTTGCGGCAGCATCACGCCGCGGCGTTTGCCCTCGCGCCACCAGGCGCGCAGAAGCCGAGCAGCTGCGGCGACAGCATGGCGTGGCGGTCCTTGCGGCCCTTGCCCTGCTCGACGCGGATCAGCATGCGCGTCGAATCGATGTCGCTCACCTTGAGCGCCACGATCTCCGACACCCGCAACCCCGCCCGGTAGCCCGTGCCAAGCGCCGCCTTGTACTTCGGTCCCGGTGCGGCTTCGAGCAGCCGCGCCACCTCCTCGACGCTCAGCACCAGCGGCAGCTTGCGTGGCTGGCGGATGACGGTGAGACGGCGCGAGAGATCGGGCCGGTCGAGCGTCACGGTGAAGAAGAAGCGCAGCGCCGAGACCGCGCTGTTGATCCCCGGCGGCCGCATGCCGCCCTCGGTCTGGTGTAATTGGAAACGCCGCAGATCCTCAGCCGTCGCGGTATCAGGCGAGCGCCCGATGAAGGCTGCAAACGCCTTCACGCAACGGATATAGTCTCGGCGCGTATCCTCGGTGAAGCCGCGCATGGACATGTCTTCGATCATGCGCTCGCGAAGTGCGCTGCCGGATGGATGCGTAGGGACGGTCATCGGATGCTCCTCTCAAGCTGAAGGTTGACACTTGATGCTCGGAGGCCGATGGCCGTCCGTCACCCCTGATCGATTAAAGCCTCACCGACGCTGCCAACGAAGCTCACGCCTCAAACCCCGCGCCCCTCCCGCGAGCGGGTTCGTTCTTTGGGCGCATAGCTGCCAATAAGACACGTAGAGTTAAACGCCTTCGTGCTGACGTGAACGACCTGCGAGGTCGCGAGCGTTAGAAATTCGAAGCCTCCTGAAAATTTGTCCAACAAGCACACGCAATTCGGGTTGAGGCGTGATCCAGAAAGTTCGAAAAGCTTCCAGGAACCCCAGCGCGCGCCCTGCCGGAACCTGGCCGAGAATGATGGCGGAGCCGGCAGCAACGAAATTGATGGCCACGCCGGAGACAATCTGGCCGCCCCAATGGGTGAGCGAGGCGAAACTGTGCACTAGCGCGAAGGATGACGGCGGTGAACCGCGGCCGCCCAGGCGCCGCAACCGCGAGGCAGGCGAGCAGCAACGGCCCGGAGAACACCAGTTGCGCGGCGGCGGTGGTGCGGGTCGCATCCTGCACCGCCATGATGACGGCGCCCGCCGAAGCGAGCGTCGCGAGCAATCGGACAGCAGGCACAGCATTCAAATCCTCGAAGGCGTCCGTCGACATTCGACAAGAGACACATGGCGCGGCGCGAGCGCTGGCGCTGTACAATCTACGAAGCGGCTCTCAATCCGAGGCGATGCCGTCCTTGATCCGTGTGAGGCGGCTTTCGCCTTCCTCCGGGCCGAAGCAGTTTTCGAAGTCATTGCATTCCAAGCAACTGGGCGCGCTGCAGAGCGAAAAACCTTCGGCCTCGCAGAGCTTGCGGTAAAAGTATTTCTTCCATTTCATGTTTTGGGTGTTGCCGGCCGCCAGCGTGGGAAAATGCGAGGCGAGCAGGCGGCCGAGGTCGGTTCGATTAAAAAGGCCAAGGTCCTGCCAGAGATGGTCATTGCGCATGGCACGCCGGGCGATGATCTTGGCGAAGCGGGCGCTCGCCGGGTCGCCCGGCCGGGCATGCGCCAGCAGCAGTCCGCGCAGAAGTTCTTCCTCCAGATCCGGCTCGGGCTCGCTCACCTCTTCCAAGGCAAACGCGTTGATAGGAATAGCAGGGAAACAGCGGGCCAGGACATCGCGCAGCTCGGCGCGCGAAAGGCCGGTTGCCTCCGTTGCCGTCGCCTCGCCGGCCTCGATCTCCTCGAGCGCACGTGAAAGCACACAGGCAAGCACATGCTGGTCGAACCTCCTCTCCAGCTCGATTTGCGGCCATCGGCCGGTGCTGAGCCGGGCATAGTGTTGGGCAAATATGGTGCCGTTCTCCTGGGTTGTCCTATCAAGTAATGCAGCGACCCGGCCGGCCGCAACATGGGTCGGGGAGTTCTTCGGGTAGAGGCAGTCGCGGATCGCCTCGCGGTCGAGTAGTTCGGTAATTTTCGTCTGGTCCTCGGCTCTGTCGCAAATTCTATGATTGGAAGAGGGTTTCGCGAACCCCCGCCCTGCCGTTTGCGCCTCATGGGGACCTCGGCGCCGGAAATGCCCCCGCGGAGTTGGACGTGGACCGTGCTGGGACAGAGGTCGCGTGCTGTTCTTTCCAATGCGGCGAAATGGTCGACCCCATTCAGGCCCGCCAGACTCACGGTTGAATGACGTCTGATTCAAAAGCGTCAGCGGCGGGTGAGTTCCAGCGCACGTTCAGGACAGGATCGCGCGCCTCGCGATGCAGGCAGCTCCTCCCCTTCCGCAACTTCAATGTCACCAGGCAGGATGTAACCCTCGTCATCAAGCTTGAAGATGTCCGGCGCTTGCGCCGCGCATCGCGCGTGACCCTGGCATTTGGCATTTTGGACGATGATGCGCATGGAGCTGCCTCCATTGTCTGTGCCCCGGCTTGGGGCGGGCCTAGGACCAATCCAGGATCAAATTTTCGATCCCGAACACATGGCCGCCAGAGGTTATGGGTGCCGTACCCTGCTTGATCCTGAAAGCCGGGATGCGCGCCAGCCACTCCTCCAGGCCAATGACAATCTCCCGCCGGGCAAGGTGTGAGCCAAGGCAACGGTGGGGACCATAGCCAAACGCTGCGTGGCGGTTGTCCTCGCGCTCCAAATCGATCGTGTTGGGGCATTCGAATTCCGCCGGGTCACGATTGGCAATCATGGTGGCGCAGGAAACATAGTCCCCCTTCCGGATCGGCGCGCCTTCGAAGTCGATATCTTTCGTAGCCACGCGGATCAACTGAATGGGCGGATAGGCCCGCAGCAATTCTTCGGTTGCGAGCGGGATGCGGTCCGGTTCGCTCCGCAGCAATTGCTGATCTTTGAGGTTGCGCGCGAGGTACACCAAGTCAAAGCCTATAGCTGCTGCGACCGTGTCGAGCCCAGCGACGAAGACAAGCACGCCGATGCCGCGGACTTGGGTGTCCGTCAGCCGGCGGCCCTCGACCTGTGCCTGCACGATAAAGGTCATGAAATCGTCAACCGCCTCCTGGCGGCGCATGGCTGCAAGTTCGTCGATGAATGCCACGATCGTCCGGGCAGCCACAGGTCGTTCCTTATCGTCGCCGTGGAGCAGATCTTTCCCCCAGCCGACGAATGTATCGAGTCGGTCATCGGGCAACCCCAGAAAGCGAAGAAAGGTGCTCACCGCGAAAGGAAAGGCAAAATCCTTCATCACGTCGCAGCTTGTGCCCGACGCGGCGATCCTTTCGATCAGCTCGACCGCCCGTTCGCGGACAGCCGGTTCCAAAGCCAACACCCGCTTTGGCGAAAGCAGCGGATTGAGCAGTGAGCGAAAGACGCCATGGGCCGGTGGATCGAGCTCAAGCGGGATCGTCGGCCAGTTTTCACCCAGTATGGAGGAGAAGATGCTGCGATGGCTGGAAAAAGTCTCTGCGTCCTGCAGCACCTTCCGCTGGTCCGCGGCACGGGTGATGACCCAGGTACCCCGGCCATCTTGCGTGTTGTAGCGGGAGTAAAAGATCGGAGGCCCCTCATGTACGCAAGCGACAGCTGCGTGTGGATCCCCGTTGGGTGTTGGTGGCATCCCTGGCGATGTAAACAGGCTGAAGTCCCTCACCATTTCGGGCGGGACATGATCTGGAACGGGTTTGGTTGCCATTTTGCTTTCTCTACATTGGCGTTCATGGCTCGATTGAGATTGCACCGCTGTTCATAAAGTCGATTTCCAGCATGGGTACGTCTCTTGTCGGGCCCCTTCTAGATTCTGTCGCCCGATACAGCCCACCTGCACCAGCGCGGATGAGATCGGTTGCGAAGTCAATCAGAAGGGGCATCTCCGCCGCGCTGCGGTCATGAAGCAAAGCCGCCGCTTATCCCCGTTAGGGTTGAGAGGCTGGTCAAATCACCGCTGAGCTCCGTGACGCACTGCTGATGCCCTGCTGATCAAATTGTCGAAGCAAGTCGCGTGCCGGATAGGCGTACCCATGGCGCTGCACCAAGCGATGCCAACCTGCACTGGGCCCGCCGCCGCTAAGTTGATGATCACCTGTCCATCATTCTTAGGACAACGTCCGACAACCGACATCCACGGTCGGTTTTGTCGAGTCCGCGACATCGGGCTGTTCGGCCTGGCTGCTGCTGCACTGCCTTCCGGTCGACGAGCGAGAAGATCGCTCGCACGGCCCGGATTGAGCAACGACGCGATCCAGCGCAAGGATCGGGTGCGGTCCGACAAGACTCAGCGGCGCTTGCGCGCGATGATCGAAATTATCAACAAGGTCGAGCCGCGCTTCGGTTCGGCGCTGATGGCGTATGCGTTGTATCGCTCGCAGCCGCAGCAAGGCTTTCCGGTTAGACGGCGATGCACTCGTGCGCAGCGGTCCGCCCGGCGACGAGCTTGACTGTATCGATGCGGTCAATTCCGGCGTGCACACCTGACCGTCCGTATGCGCTACGACCTCGCAGCCGCCGTCGCAACGTGGTGCCGAGTCCTATGGCGGCCGGTTCAATCCCGAGGGCCTGTCGGCACTCTAAACATCCCTGTCGGTCGGACCGGGAACGCGTGGCAGACTCTCGGCCAGAAACCGCCAGTCGCTGCGCTCGCGTTCGCCTTCCTTGCGCGCGCCGAAGAACTGGATGATCATCTTGCCGTCGGCGCCATAGGCTTCAACGGACGTGACGTGACCGTCCCTCGTCGGCTTGCGCACGGCCCAGACCTCGCGGATGTGATGAGTCCTAAGATGCAGATGGAAGTTCTCGTCGAGCACATTGATCCGCGGCCCGATCTGCTTGACCGACTTGATCGGGCCGGAATGGATCTGGATGCAACCACGATTGCCGACAAAGCACATGATCGGCATCTCGTCTTCGGCCGCCTGTTGGAACAGGGCGCCAACGGCATCATTGTCGAGCAGCCAGGCGTAATCCTCGTCGGCCATACGCATCGCCTGGCAGCGGCTGAGCTTCAGGGTCTTCAACATATGGTAGAACTGATGCACGTCGCTCAGCCGGCTCCAGTGCTCGCGTAGGTCGTCGACCGTGGCGGCTTGGTCTGGACTCACTGCATTATCGAGCGCCCCGCTCGCCTCGACCGATATGATCGGCTCCTGGTCGGAGGATACAAGCTCTGCCGCCAGATTCTGATAGGCGTGCAGGTTCGAGGCGGGCCTGAGATGTACTTTGTGCATCGCCTCGCCGGTGGCATCAAAGAATTGCAGGCTGCGGCGGATCTCGGCTCCCTCGCGCTTCTCGACGGCGAAGCCATACGCCCACGCTTTCGGGAAGATGCGCAGGTCGATCTCGTCGCCGAGCACCATGGCATGCGGGTTGCCGGTGACCACTTTGTCGTAGACGCCGATCTTTTGGTGCACGGCACTTTGGTTGCGGGTGACCGCCATCACCTCGCCGACCGCTTCGAGGCCGGTCAGCAGATCATCGACGCGCGGCTCGATGCGCACCGCGCCGTGACCACAATGCGCCGCGACCAATTCGGCTTCCGAAATGCCCAATCGAGCGGCGAGATCATGCTCCCGGATTTTCGGATTGTCTTCGCACGCCCGCCGGATTTCGTCCGGCGACGGTTTCTCGCGCTGGTCCATGTCTTACCCCTGCTTCCACCTACGTGTGAGGATCAGCTGCCCTGCCGGTGAATCTTCAGCCGATCGGGCGCGCCGTAATGCTCGACCCTGATCTGCTGCTGGCCCGTGAACAAAGTGTCGCTGGACAGCGTGCGCACGTCGTCGCACCCGCGCGAAAACCGGGGGTGCTATCGGAGCGGCGAGACCCGAGTGACACGAGCAGGCACATGCCGATGGAATCTCATCGAGCCGGTCGGTGGCCACCGGGCGGTGGTGAGCGATTGTGGGTGTTGTCGCAATCGGCCAATCGGTCATTCGGATGCCACGGGCGGCGCTGCTTCGCCAAACCAAGCGTGTCTGACCCAGTCCTGACATGTTGCTCCCTTGCTTCGCCGCATCGATCGCGAGGGCACCCACGACACGATTGTGGATCGGCAGTCTCTTGCCGCCTCGCCAGTGGAGCTTCAAAAACCGTGCCAATTGCGCCCAAGCAAGCTCAGAAGGAGTCTTCTGTAATGGTCATTGGTTTAATGTGAGTTCAGCCAACAACTCAGGCCCAACATCCCGCGTGGCGGACCCGACAAACCCGACAGTACGTGTCGGTTGGCCGACACCTTCGCAGCAATGGACTCACAAGAACCACCGCAGGGTCAGAGATGCCGCGCTGTGTTGAAACATTTTTTCGCTTTGGCACGGTGCATGCAACGTGATGCGCAAGCAGGTCCCGGACTGAGGAGAATGGAGCCATGATTACGCTCACCGACAACGCTGTTGCCGCCATCAAGACTGCTCTTTCCCGCGCCAGCGAGCCGGCGGAAGGCTTTCGCATCATGGTCCAGGCCGGCGGCTGCGCCGGCTTCAAATACTTAATGGGCCTGGAGAGCCTGTCGCGCGAGGGCGACGCGATCACCGAGACAGATGGGATCAAGCTGTTCGTGGACGCGGGCTCCCAACCGCATGTCGCCGGCATGACCGTCGACTTTCTCACCGGGCTCGAATCTTCCGGCTTTGTCTTCGATAACCCCAACGCGCGCGAGAAGTGCGGCTGCGGCAAGTCCTTCAGCTGATCGCCCGAAGCGCCTGTGCGGGTCCATGAAGCGATTGCCGCCGACGGACTCATTTGCGGCAGAGGAGGCTTATATGGCCGGCACAACAGATGTCCCTGTCCTCAAGAACAAGGCAAGGTCGAAGCCGATCTTGGGACCGGCAATCGCTTCAGGTAGGATGCAAAGAACGTCGCCTCCCGAAACAGTTCGGTTCCTGGTGGCACCCAAGCTGCTGGCGGCCAAATCGCGCTGCTGCGCCAAATTCGGCTTATCGATAACGTTGTCGTGTTCGGGCGTCCTTACCTGCGGGCTGACGGCGGCGACTGCGGACTTGGCCATGTCGACGCCGATCCGGTCTACGTCAAACTCTCGGGCGTCCGCGCCGGCTGCCAGTTCGGGCCCATCATCATCAACGGCATACGCCAGAGGCTCAATGAGGCGGTCGCGCGCTCGCGTCATTCCGGTCAACTGAGGATCGCACATGAAACCTGTCTACCTCGACAACAACGCAACCACACGGGTCGATCCTGAGGTCATGCAAGCGATGTTGCCGTTCTTTAGGGATCAATTCGGCAACCCTTCGTCGGCGCACGCTCTTGGCGCCTCAGTCAGTGCGGCGGTGAGAAAGGCGCGGAGGCAGTTGCAAGCTCTGATCGGCGCGGAGTTCGAGGATGAGATCACCTTCACCTCGGGTGGGACAGAAAGCGACAATGCAGCGCTTCTTTCGGCGCTCGAGGCGGCGCCCAACCGAACCGAGATCGTGACGTCCGCGGTCGAGCATCCCGCCGTGCTGACGCTCTGCGCGCATCTTGAGAAGACCCGCCGCGTCAAGGTGCACAGGATCCCGGTGGATTGCCGTGGCCGGCTCGACCTCGACGCCTATATGGCCGCCCTCACCCCACAGGTCGCAATCGTCTCGATAATGTGGGCGAACAATGAGACTGGTGTGATCTTCCCCGTGGCCAGGCTTGCCGAGTTGGCCAAGGAAGTGGGCGCCCTTTTCCATACCGATGCTGTGCAGGCGGTCGGCAAGCTTCCGATGGATCTGAAGTCGACCGCAATCGACATGCTGTCGCTCTCCGGCCACAAGCTGCACGGGCCGAAAGGGATCGGCGCGCTTTTCGTAAAACGTGGCGTCAATTTCCACTCGCTGATCAAGGGGGGCCACCAAGAACACAACCGGCGTGCTGGCACCGAGAATACGCCCGGCATAGTCGGGCTCGGCATGGCGGCCGAACTCGCCTTGAAATTCATGGACGACGAGACCACACGGGTAAAGTCGCTCCGCGACCGTTTAGAGGACGGGATTCTCCAGCGCATCCCAAGCACCTGTGTCACTGGTGATCCCCTGGAACGGTTGCCCAACACCGCAAACATCTCCTTCGAACATGTCGAAAGTGATGGAATTCCACTTCTCCTCAGCCGCGTGGGCATCGCGTGTTCCTCCGGCTCCGCCTGCACCTCCGGCTCGCTGGAACCGAGCCATGTCCTGAGCGCGATGAAAACGCCACACGCGGCAGTCCGCTTCTCCTTGGCGCGGGACAACGGCGAAGCGGACGTCGACCGGGTGCTCGAGGTCATGCCGGCAATCGTGGAGAAGCTGCGTGGCTTTCCCAGTCCCGGGGCCGGTAGGCGAGGCGCCGAAGACGTTCAATCCGGTCTATGCCTGAGCGGCAGCAGAACAGGCTACCGTTCATGACCCGCCATGTCTTTCTCAACGATACGACCTTGCGCGATGGCGAGCAGGCGCCCGGCGTCGCCTTTACCATGACGGAAAAGCTGGAGATCGCCGAGTCTCTTGCGGCGGCCGGCGTCACAGAGATCGAGATCGGCACGCCGGTCATGGGCGCCGACGAGATCGAAACAATTCGCGCCGCGGTCGCGCGGCGTCTCCCGGTTCGGCTCATGGCCTGGTGCCGGATGACGTCGCTGGATCTCGATGCAGCGATCGAGAGCGGTGTCCACGCCGTCAATCTATCGCTGCCTGCGTCGGACATACAACTTGCCGCCAAGCTCGGCCTCGATAAGGCGGGAGCGCTCCAGGTCATCGAGCATATGGTCAGGCGCGCAGCCGCCGCCGGCTTCTTCGTCGCGGTGGGCTGCGAGGATGCCTCGCGGGCCAATCGGGATCATCTCGCCCGCGTCATCGAGACGGCTGCACGCGCCGGCGCAAGCCGCCTCAGGCTAGCCGACACAGTCGGCGTTCTCGACCCGTTTTCGACCTTCGAACTTGTCGCCGAGCTTGTGGCGCAGTCTCCAATCGACCTTGAATTTCATGCGCACAACGATCTCGGACTTGCTGCCGCCAACACGCTTGCCGCGATCCGCGCAGGCGCGCGCCATGCGTCCGTCACCGTCCTGGGGCTCGGCGAGCGTGCGGGCAATGCCGCGCTGGAAGAGGTGGCCGCCGCGATGGCGGTCCTCGACGGCGCGGATACCGGCATCGAGCTGACCGCATTGCCCGACCTCGCCGCCCAGGTGGCTTGGGCCGCCCGCCGGCAAACCGCGGCCATTAAACCGGTCGTCGGCGCCGATGTTTTCACGCACGAATCCGGCATTCACGTCGCAGGGTTGCTGAAGGACTCGCGTACTTATCAGGGGCTCGATCCAGCTCTCGTGGGCCGCTGCCGGCGTATCGTCATCGGCAAGCATTCCGGCGCTACTGCGATTGCCCATGTGCTGAGCGAAAGCGGTCGCGATCTCGACCCGGATCTGGCAGCCGCGATGGTGGCCCGCGTCCGGCGCGAGGCGGCCGAGACCAAATCGACCATCACTGCAACTCAACTGGTCGAGCTCTACGATGGAATGTGCAGCGAGGCATCCCTCGCGGAGCTGTGCGGGTCCAGCTCAGCCGTTCGCGAGCGCACCGACGCCACAGTTTTGCGACCAGGGAGAATGCAATGAATTGTTCCGCTGACAGCCGCCCCATCGATGTCACCGACATCCTCGCACGACTGAAGCGCCTGTCGGCTGCGGAGGAGTTCTTTGCAGTCCTTGGCGTCTCCTATGACCCGAAGGTGCTCAATGTCTCGCGGCTCCATATCATGAAGCGCGTGGGCCAATACCTTGCCGAAGAAGATTTCTCCGGTCTGCCCGACCAGGTGATTGCCGCGCGGGTGCGCGCGACGCTCGAACGCGCTTACGAGGACTTCGCGGTTTCCTCGCCGCTCACCCATCGGGTCTTCAAGGTGCTCAAAGACCACGATCCGAACAAACCTGCCACGCCGGGCCGCACCTTTGTCCCGTTCGACACCGTACTGAAGCGGTTCGGACAGGAATGACCGCGACACGGGTTGCGACGCGACAATGTCGAGAAGCCGACAAATCCGGTCATCACCACGGCGCCCTCAGAAGCAACCAAGCGAAGTTCTAGGAATAGGGGGCAGCGCAAAACAGTTGGCACGAATGATGCGCACCAAAGAGATAACCGCCAAGCCCGCATCCGGACAGGAGCCTAGAGAAACCGCCAATGCACATCGTAATCTGCATCAAGCAGGTGCCGGACTCGGCACAGATAAGGGTCCATCCGGTGACGAACACGATCATGCGCCAGGGTGTTCCGACCATCATCAACCCTTACGACCTGTTCGCCCTCGAAGAAGCCCTCAGACTGCGCGACGCCTATGGTGGCGAAGTCACCGTGCTCACTATGGGTCCGCCCATGGCAGAGGACGCGCTGCGCAAGGCGCTCGGTTACGGCGCCGACCGAGCGGTGCTCTTGACCGACCGCTATTTTGCCGGCTCCGACACGCTGGCGACCTCGTTCGCCCTTTCCCAGGCAATCGCGAAGGTTGGCGAGACGTTCGGCACGCCAGACCTCGTCTTCACCGGCAAGCAGACGATCGATGGCGACACCGCCCAGGTCGGGCCCGGCATCGCCAAGCGCCTCGGACTCCTGCAACTGACCTATGTCGCGAAGATCGCCTCTATTGACCTTGCTGCGCGCGAGATCAAGGTCGAGCGCCGCTCCGAAGGCGGCACACAGATGCTGAAGAGCAGGCTCCCTTGCCTGATCACCATGCTGGAAGGCACAAACGAGATCCGCCGGGGCTCGATCCAGGACGCCCTGTGCGCCGCGCGCAGCCAGGTCTTGAAATGGAGTGCGGCCGACGCCGGCATTGAGGATCTCACCAAATGCGGCCTGCGCGGTTCACCGACGGTGGTCAAGCGCGTTTTCGCGCCTCCTGCGCGAGCGGAAAAGGCGGCAAAAATCGACACCGCCGAGATGGCCTTGCGCGATGTCGCTGACGAACTCATCACAGCAATTTTCACCCGCCAGCCGGCATTGGAACATGAGCTCGCCTTCAACGGCGGCGCGTGAGAGGGCAAGGATCAGACGATGTCGAACGCGAACCGAGAAACCCCTCGCCCTGCCGCCGGCCGTGCCGGCATAAAGAAGGAGCTGCCCGCGCATTTCAAGGACTACCGGCACGTTTGGGTTTTCATCGAGCTCGAACGCGGCCAGGTCCATCCCGTATCATTCGAACTGCTCGGCGAAGGCCGCAAGTTAGCAGACAAGCTTCAGGTCCAGCTTGCGGGCGTCGTGCTTGGACCGCCGGGAGAGGCCATCGGGAACGCCGTTGCCGAAGCGTTCGCTTATGGCGCCGACCTTGTCTACATCGTCGAGGCGCCGCTGCTCGCCGACTATCGGAACGAGCCATTCACCAAGGCGATGACGGATCTGGTCGATACCCACAAACCCGAGATCCTTCTTCTCGGTGCCACCACACTCGGCAGGGATCTTGCCGGCTCCGTGGCGACGACCTTGCAGACAGGGCTCACGGCCGACTGCACCGAACTCGATGTGGATACCGACGGTTCGCTCGCCGCCACCCGTCCGACTTTCGGCGGTTCCTTGTTGTGCACGATCTATACGCTCAATTTCCGCCCCCAGATGGCGACAGTGCGACCGAGGGTCATGCCCATGCCGCAGCGGGCGGATAAACCGGTCGGGCGTGTCATCCGGCACAAGCTCTCGGTAGCCGAGGACGAGATCGTTACCAAAATCCTCGGCTTCCTGCCGGATAGTCAGTCGGCAAAGGCAAATCTTGCCTATGCCGACGTCGTGGTTGCGGGAGGCCTCGGTCTAGGCGCGGCGGAGAACCTGCAGCTTGTGAAGAATCTCGCGCGAGCAATCGGCGCCGAGCACGGCTGTTCGCGCCCGTTGGTCCAGAAGGGCTGGATGCCAGCTGATCGGCAGATCGGCCAAACTGGCAAGACCATCCGGCCGAAGCTTTACATAGCGGCCGGGATTTCCGGCGCCGTCCAGCATCGGGTTGGCGTCGAGGGGGCGGATCTCATCGTGGCCATCAACACCGACCCGAACGCGCCGATTTTCGATTTCGCTCACCTGGGGATCGTCACCGACGCGATCCGCTTCCTGCCCGCACTGACGGAAGCCTTCACCCGGCGGCTGTCGCCCCACAGTCGCGACAAGCTTGCGAGCTAAGGGATGGACATGATTGAGGAACAATTCGACGCCATTGTTATTGGGGCCGGCATGTCCGGAAACGCAGCTGCTTACACCATGGCCAGCCACGGCCTGAAGGTGCTGCAGTTGGAGCGGGGTGAATATCCGGGCTCCAAGAATGTCCAGGGTGCCATCATGTACGCGAACATGCTGGAGAAGATCATCCCGGATTTCCGGGACGATGCGCCTCTCGAGCGGCATTTGGTTGAACAGCGGCTTTGGGTGATGGACGACACATCCCATACCGGGATTCACTATCGGTCGGACGACTTCAATGAGGCGAAGCCCAACCGCTACACGATCATTCGTGCCCAGTTCGATAAATGGTTTTCGCGTAAGGTGCGCGAGGCCGGCGCGACGGTTCTGTGCGAGACGACCGTGACGGAACTCATCCGTGACGCCAAGGACAGGGTGATCGGCGTCCGCACAGACCGGGCCGGCGGAGCCATCTACGCGGACGTGGTCGTCCTCGCAGAAGGTGTCTGCGGACTGCTTGGCACGCGGGCCGGCCTGCGCGAGATGCCGAAGCCGCAAACCGTGGCGCTCGCCGTCAAGGAAATGCATTTCCTCCCCGAAGAGGTCATTGAGCAGCGGTTCGGCCTCAAAGGCGATGAAGGCTGCGTGATCGAGGCGGTGGGCACGACCTCCCGCAGCATGGCCGGGCTCGGCTTCCTCTACACCAACAAGGAGTCGATCTCACTGGGCATTGGCTGCCTCGTCTCCGACTTCGCCGCGATGGTCGAGAGCCCTTACGTCCTCCTCGACGCCTTAAAAACCCATCCTTCGATCCGGCCGCTGATCGCCGGCTCGGAAGTGAAAGAATATTCCGCGCATCTCATTCCCGAAGGCGGCTACAAGGCTATTCCGCAGCTCTTTGGCGACGGTTGGGTCGTGGTCGGCGATGCCGCGCAACTGAACAACGCCATTCACCGCGAGGGTTCGAACCTCGCCATGACCTCCGGCCGCATCGCGGCTGAGGCAATCATCGAGGTCAGGAGCCGCAACGGTCCTATGACCAAACGGAATCTCGCCCTTTACAAAGCCATGCTGGATAAGTCCTTCGTGGTCAAGGACCTAAGGAAATACAAAGACATGCCGGCCTTGCTCCACACCAATTCCTGCAATTACTTCACGACTTATCCGCGGTTGATGTCGCAAGCCGCGCAGAACTTCATGCGTGTCGACGGCACGCCGAAGATCGAGAAGGAAAAGGCGACCACGGCGGCCTTCATCAAGGCGCGCTCGCGCTGGGGGCTGGTCAGCGACGCGGTCCGCCTTGCATTGGCGTGGCGCTGAGGGGAGACGAAATGACGATCGCAGTGACGAAGTCACGTGTCGAGGACAAGCTTTACCAGAACCGCTACTTGGTGGATTCCGGCCGTCCGCATATCAAAGTGCTACCGCACGAGAGGCCAAGCGCGAACTTGCTCGCGCTGACCCACGTCTGCCCGGCGAAATGTTATGAGTTGAACGACAAAGGTCAAGTGGAGATCACTGCCGACGGCTGCATGGAGTGCGGCACCTGCCGGATTTTGTGTGAGACCAGTGGCGAGATCGAGTGGAACTATCCACGCGGCGGCTTCGGAGTCCTCTTCAAATTCGGATGAGGACGCACGCACCGTATCAAGAGGGTCAATCTTGGTACACCTGAGGTCGCGACCAACGCCAAGTCTATCTTTGCTTGAATCGCCGCGCCACGAAGAGAAGCTCGTGAATACTGTGCTTTCAGATTCAGACTCAGACACAAAAGGAGGAGCACTCTGGACGACAACCCCTGAGGTGTTTCCATGGCTCACGTACCGCAAGATCGGGTCGACGAGGTAGCACCTCGGGATACCCGCCCTGAACCGCCCATCAAAAGCATGCCCCAAGCAGATATCGCGCTCAGGGGACTCTACGAGATATCGAAGGTGCTGACCGCCCCCAGCGAGCTGGAGATTACGCTCGCCAATGTCGTGAACATCCTGCCTTCGTTTCTGCAGATGCGTCACGGAGCAATCGTCGTCCTGGACGCTGAAGGAGAGCCGGAGATTGCCGCAACTGCCGGCAATACCCACGCACCTCAATCAGGCACTCGCCGCGTCATACCACAGGCCATAACAGATCAAATCGTCGCTACGGGGACGCCGCTCTTCATACCGGACGTCCGCAAGTCCCAACTATTTCAGGCTGACCTTCAAACGTCTTCGAGCAGCGGCACCATCCCAATTGCCTTTATCGGTATCCCGCTAAAGGCTGATCATAAAATTCTTGGGACATTGTCGATCGACCGCGCCGGAGACGGCGCCACCGACTTTCGCGACGATGAGGACACATACTTCCTGACGATGGTCGCCAACCTTGTCGGCCGGACGATCCGTCTCCATCGCATCCTGAGTACAGATCGTCAGCGGTGTGTCCATGAGCAATGGAGATCGGAGAAATCGCCCAACGAGGGGAGGACCTACGACCCTGCCCGGCATGCGGATGTCAAAATCGACGGGATCATCGGGGAAAGTCCCGCACTCAAGCAGGTGCTCGAAACCGTCTCGGTCGTAGCAGGGACTAATTCCACCGTGCTTCTGCGGGGTGAAAGCGGCACCGGCAAGGAATTCTTTGCGCAAGCCATCCATAAGCTCTCACGTCGGAGGAAGAAGTCTTTCGTCAAATTGAACTGCGCCGCACTGTCTGAAAGCGTTCTGGAGTCAGAACTGTTTGGGCATGAAAAGGGCGCTTTCACGGGTGCTATCTCCCAGCGCGCCGGTCGTTTTGAATTGGCAAATGAGGGAACGCTGCTACTTGATGAAATCGGCGAGATTTCGCCGGCCTTTCAAGCCAAGCTGTTGCGTGTCTTGCAGGAAGGCGAATTGGAGCGAGTCGGCGGCACCAAAACGCTACAGGTCGACGTGCGCCTCATATGCGCCACCAACAAGGACCTCGAGACGGCCGTCATAAAAGGGGAGTTCAGGGCCGACCTTTATTACCGCATCAATGTGGTGCCAATTATCCTGCCTCCGCTCAGAGAGCGACCCGGCGATATTCCACGCCTTGCGAACGCCTTCCTCAACCGATTCAACAAGGAGAACGATCGCGCACTCGCCTTCGCGCCGTCGGCGCTTGACCTGATCTCGCAATGCTACTTCCCTGGTAACGTCCGCGAGCTGGAGAACTGCGTCCAAAGGACGGCCACACTTGCGCGTTCAAGGACGGTCACGCCATCCGATTTCGCCTGTAAGAAGAGCCAGTGCCTTTCCTGGCTCCTCTGGAAGCGAGCCGACCGCTCGAATGGCGGCAATGCCATCGACGATCTCGCACGGGTCAACGCAGTGCCGGTCGGATTGCGGCTGCCGGCCAGTCGCATCGGTGTCTCCGCAGGCAAGGTATCTCCCCTTACGGCCGGCGATCCGAACGATCCCGCTTGTCCCCCGCGTCTGACGGAACGCGACCGGCTGATCGACGCGATGGACAAAGCCGGGTGGGTTCAGGCCAGGGCGGCTCGTATCCTCGGCCTCACGCCGCGGCAAATCGGCTACGCCCTGCGCCGGCATGGTATCGAAGTGAAGAAATTCTAGACGTTGTGATGACGTCAAACGTAAGCCCGGAGTAGTCTCCCTCACACTCTGCGCGCCCAAGGCTGGTAGCCTTCGCGACCCGATTTGCTTGTCCACTGTCGGAAGCCCGACAAAGGTGTGTCGGAGCAATCCGACGGAATCCGACACGAAAGCCAATTCGTGAACCAAAACCGCTCTTTGAGCTGGCATAGCTCTTGCGGTTTGAACTGCGACATTCACCCAGCAACGGAGCCGTTCGATGTCCGCACCGGCAATTTCGCTTGAGAGCCTCAGCACGACATTCGATGACCAGTTGCTTGCCACCGTGAAAGCCGGTGGCTGCGCGTCTTCGTCCTGCGGCTCGTCGATAAAGCCGGACGACACGGATCCGGCTGTCTGGGACAAGATCAAGGATCACCCCTGCTTTTCAGAAGAGGCGCATCACTATTTCGCGCGCATGCACGTCGCGGTCGCGCCCGGCTGCAATATCCAGTGCAACTACTGCAATCGCAAATATAACTGCGCCAACGAAAGCCGGCCTGGGGTGGTCTCCGAAAAGCTGACGCCCGACCAGGCGCTACGCAAGGTGATCGCGGTCGCCAACGAGGTGCCGCAGCTTTCCGTGCTCGGCATCGCCGGACCTGGCGATGCCTGTTACGACTGGAAGAAGACGAAGGCAACGTTCGAACGAGTCGCCAGGGAAATCCCAGACATCAAGTTTTGCATCTCCACGAATGGGCTCGCGCTGCCGGACCATGTCGATGAGCTTGCCGACATGAATGTCGATCACGTGACGATCACCATCAACATGGTCGACCCTGAGATCGGTGCAAAGATCTATCCTTGGATCTTTTACGACCATCGCCGCTACGTCGGCATCGAAGCCGCCCGGATCCTGCACGAGCGGCAGATGTTGGGTCTGGAGATGCTGACTGCGCGCGGCATCCTCACCAAAATCAATTCAGTGATGATCCCCGGCGTGAACGATGAGCATCTGATCAAGGTGAATAGATGGGTCAAGGAGCGAGGCGCGTTCCTGCACAACCTCATGCCGCTGATTTCGGACCCGGCGCACGGCACGCACTACGGACTGAGCGGGCAACGCGGCCCAAACGCAATGGAGATGAAGGCTCTTCAGGATCGTGTCGAAGGCGGCGCCCAGTTGATGCGCCACTGCCGGCAGTGCCGGGCAGATGCCGTCGGCCTGCTCGGAGAGGATCGTGGCCAGGAATTCACAGTCGACCGGATTCCCGGCGAGGTCACCTACGATGCCAGCAATCGCAAGGCCTATCGGGAGCTGGTCGCGGAGGAGCGCCGTGATCACGTGGCGGCTAGGAGAGAAGCGATCGGATTGGTCAAGGCAGCGAGCCCCGGCAAGTCCCTTCTCTTCGCGGTGGCGACCAAGGGCGGCGGCCGCGTCAATGAACATTTCGGCCATGCGAAGGAATTCCAGGTTTATCAAGCCTCGCCGAGAGGGATCAGTTTTGTCGGGCATCGGAAGGTGGAGCAGTATTGCCTCGGCGGCTGGGGCGGAGAAGCCGCCCTCGATGGCGTCATCGCAGCGCTTGAAGGCATAGATATCGTGCTGTGCGCCAAAATCGGAAACTGCCCGCAGGATCAGCTCGCCGACGCTGGAATCCAAGCCACCGACGCATATGCCCACGACTATATCGAGACCGCAATCAGCGCGATTTACGCGGCCGCGTCTGGGACCCTCGCACTCGCGGCGACGGCCTGAGCTGTCTCATCCATTCGGACCAGGAGTTAAAATGGCTTTCAAGATCATCGCATCCCAATGCACCCAATGCGGCGCCTGCGAATTCGAGTGTCCCTCCGGCGCGATCAAGTTCAAAGGCGAGAGCTATGTGATCGAGCCGCAAAAGTGCACCGAATGCGAGGGGGTCTTCGATGCGCAGCAATGTGCCTCGGTATGCCCGGTGCCGAAGACCTGCGTTCCTGCGTGACGGACATTGGGCTGCCGACATGGTCGGGGCTGCCTGCGCAGGACGCCTGGAACGCCTTTGTTCACAATCTGCAGCCTCAAGGGAAATCAGGGAACGGACATGTCGCTCGGACGCGAAGAGGAGGTCGAAATCCGCAGGCCTCCACGATTCATGCAGGGAGAGCGGGTACGTGCCACTCGCCATATAAAAAATGACGGCACCTATCCTGGCAGGGAGATCGGCGAAAATCTCGTGCGGAAGGGCGACGAGGGATATGTGCGCGACATTGGCACCTTTCTCCAGCAGTTCTTCATCTATGCGGTCGAATGGATCGACCGTGGCACCGTCGTGGGCATGCGAGCGCGTGAACTGATGAGCCTCGACAAAGCCGAGGCGCCCTGCAGTGCCGATAGCAATACCAATGAAGGGACGGCCAGATGAAAGTCATGATCCGCAGGACCGATGCTGGCTTGTCGGCGTATGTCCCGAAGAAGGACCTCGAAGAGCCGATCATCAAGCTCGAGAAGGAAGAGTTGTGGGGCGGAACTGTGACGCTCAGGAACGGGTGGCGACTCCTCCTACCCGATCTTCCACGGGATACGCGTCTGCCGATCACCGTCGAGGCAAGGAAGGTTTCCGAAGAGGACTGATGCTGCCCGTTCATAAGGTGCGTCGCGAGGAAACGAGCATGAACACGAACCTGACATCGGGCCACCTGGTCATCGTGCGGGACAGTTTTGCCGAAAAGCTGCTTGACCTGGCGAAGGAAGCGCTCGCCGCCGATCAGGTGATCCCCTATCTCGGTCCGGGTCTTCTTGGGTTCAACTGTGCGGAACCGCCTGTGCCGCATACGCCGGAGGTCGTTGCCGCGGCACTCAATGCACGGGCGCCAGCCCCTTCCAGGATCCGCACCAATATGTGGTCGGTTGCGCAGTTCATCGAACAGCGCCGGCATCGCCGAACGCTTCAAGCTTGGATGACCGACATATTCGCAGCGCCGGTGGCGCCGACCCTCCTCCACGCCTGGCTCGCAAGGCTGCCGCTCTCCCTCATCGTCGACAGCTGGTACGACGGCGCGATGCGCACGGCTCTCGTAGAGACCGGCCGAACGGACGTCGTTGAGATACAAGGCGTCACGCGGGCGAACGAAATCGGTAACATTTGGACGAAAACCTACGATTTGTCCGGGAGGGAACTCGACCCCCGATCGGGGGAAAAGACGGTTCTCTATACACCTCACGGGAGTATTAGGCCTGCGCAAAACTTTCTCGTCGCAGATTCCGACTATGTCGAAGTCCTGACCGAAATCGATATCCAGGCACCGATCCCAGACGTGGTGAAGGAAGGGCGCATCACCCGTGGATTTTTCTTCGTTGGCTGCCGCTTCAACGATCAGATGCTGCGCACCTACGCCAGGCAGATCATGAAGCGCTCCCGAGGTCCACATTGCGCGGTAATGGACGCGGAAACGCTGACCAGAAACGAAGCGCGTTTCCTTGCGGCAAGCGGAATCACGGTGATCGACATGCCAGTAAGTGAAGCCGCGGCTCGGCTTATAGGAACGCGCACTGCTGCA
Organism: Mesorhizobium sp. M0571; assembly: GCF_040320985.1. NCBI lineage: Bacteria > Pseudomonadati > Pseudomonadota > Alphaproteobacteria > Hyphomicrobiales > Phyllobacteriaceae > Mesorhizobium > Mesorhizobium sp. M0571. The sequence continues at coordinate 233,121 of NZ_JAMYQT010000006.1, read as the reverse complement.
GGTGGTGGACAGGATTAACAATGGCGGGCCCCTTTGATGATTGGTCCTTCGGCTTGCCTCGAAGGCGCAAAATGCAGTCGGGAATACACCCGTGAGCAGTGATGCTATCGGCAGCGCAACGAACGCTCTGAATTCGTTGACCCATGTGGAAGCGGCGCGCTGGGGCCGGGATTTGAGTACGCTGTTGCGCATCACGCGTATGAATTTGCGGCATCCCTGGCAGGTCGCCTTCGCTATGGGCTCGACGATCATGGCGGCAATCCTCCAGTTGCTCATTCCCCAGCTTCTCGGCCGGGCTGTCGACCAGACCCAGACAGCCATCGGGGGCGGTGTCGCGGGGACCGCGGCAGGACAAGCGCTCTGGACCCCGGCTCTCCTGCTGCTCGCCGTCAGCGCGCTACGCGGCCTTTTCACGATGGCGCAGAACTATTTTGCCGAAGCCGTCGGGCATCATGTCGCGTACGAACTGCGGCTCGCCTACTACGACAAGATCCAGCGTCTCAGCTTTTCCTTTCACGACCGGGTCCATTCAGGCGATCTGATCACCATCGGAATGCTCGATCTCCAAGGCGTGCGGATGTATTTTTCCACCGCGCTCGTTCGCGTGCTCCTGCTCACCATGCTGATCGGGATCGGCGCCTACATGATGATCTCGACCGATCCCATGCTCGGCCTGGTCGCGCTGAGCTTCGTGCCTTTTGTCGCCTGGCGCTCATCGGCCACACAGCTTAGGCTGCGCGCCACCTGGCTCGACCTGCATGAGCGGCTTTCAGTACTAAGCCGCGTGATGGAGGAAAATCTCGCAGGCATCCGCGTGGTCCGCGCTTTTGCGGCTCAAGCCTATGAGATGCTGAAGTTCGACGGCGCTTCCAAGAACGCGCTCGACCTCGCCCACGACCGAGTTGACATCTACGTGCCCAGCACGTCGGCGATGACCTTGTCCTTCTTTTTCGCAATGGGATTGGTGCTCTGGATCGGTGGCAGCAAGCTCGTCGCTGGCGAGATAAGCGTCGGAACGGTGGCGACCTTCCTGACCTTCATGACAATCCTGCAAATGCCAGTCCGCCAGATCGGCCTCATGGTCAATGCCTTTGCCCGCGCTTCTAGCTGCGGTTCGCGGCTTTTCGGTCTCCTCGACCAGGAGATCACAATCAGGGATGCTCTCGAGGCCAGACCGCTCGAGATAAGCGACGGCACTCTGCGCTTCCACAATGTCTCGTTTGCGTACCCCAGCGCCGAAAACCGCGCCATTCTGAAGAACGTCAGCTTTGAGGCCCGTAGAGGCGAGACGATCGCGATCGTCGGTCCGCCGGGTTCGGGCAAATCGACGATAGCTCATCTGGTCCCCCGCTTTTATGACGTGACCGGTGGCGCCATCACGCTGGACGGCCAGGACATACGCAATGTCACCCTCGCGACGCTTCGCAAGGCGGTCGCCGTCGTACAGCAGGATGCATTCCTATTCACCACTACGATCGAGAACAACATCGCTTATGGCGATCCCTGGGCGAAGAGACAGCGAATCGAACGCGCTGGCGAATTCGCCCAGCTCCACAACTACATCCTCGGGCTCCCAGCGGGCTACGAGACGGTCGTGGGCGAACGCGGCGTCTCTCTCTCTGGCGGCCAGCGCCAGCGTCTCACGATTGCTCGCACCATGATGCTGCGCCCCTCCGTCGTAGTTTTCGACGACTCAACGGCCGCGATCGATGCCGGCACCGAGCAGCGCATCCGCGCGGCGATGCGGCGCTTCGCCAAGGATCGGGTGACGATCATCATCGCGCACCGGCTGAGTGCGCTTGTGCATGCCGATCAGATCCTTTTTGTCGATAACGGCGAAATCGTAGAACGCGGCACGCATCAAGAGCTTTTGGCGAAGCGGGGACGCTACAGGGCCCTTTACGATCTCCAGACGCGCCCGGGTGATGACAATATGACCCAGTATGGGGGCGCCCGCTGATGGCGCAGGGCCGCGCCGGCGAAGTCGAAGCCGAACGTGACGACGGTAGACGCCCTCCGCGCGCGGTTGTCGGCTCGCACCGCATCGAGGAGGAGATGTTCGGCCGGGCTTTCGACAAGAGCATCCTCCGGCGCATCTGGGCTTTCGTCCGTCCCTATCGGGCCAGGGTAGTCATCACGATTGCAGCAATGCTGATCTTCACCGGGACGCAGCTTCTCATCCCGTTGATCATCCGCTACGCGCTCGACCAGGGCATGAACCCGGCAAGGACCGATCGCTCAGCCCAGCTCGCGGCCGTCGGCGCGTTCGTTTTGGCGATTTTGGTCAATTTCGCTGCCGGCTACATGCAGGAAGCCGTGGTTGGGAAAGTGGCCGAAACTGTCCTGTTCGACATCCGCCGCGCCATGTTTGGCCATCTGCAGAAGGTTTCGCTCTCCTTCATGGACAAGACCGAGGTCGGACGCCTCATGTCGCGCCTGCAAGGCGACGTCAACTCCATACAGGAATTCCTCGAAACCTCGGTATATTCCGTAGGCGATGTTGCACTTCTCTTCGGCATCGTTTTCGTAATGCTGTGGCTCGACTTCCGCCTCGGCCTCCTGACGCTCTCGGTTCTGCCGGTCCTGGTGATCGTCCGCATTGTCTGGCTGCCGCGTGCCCGCGACGCCTTCATGGCCGCACACGAGACTAATTCCGTCGTCAACGGCGCGCTGGCCGAAGCCATTCACGGCGTGCGCACCGTCCAGTCAATGGACCGCCAGCAGGTGAATTTCATCCTTTTTGACGACAAGGCCCATGCCAACCTCAGGACCCACCTGATCGCTGCCAAATATGCACTGGTCATGGTGCCTATCGTCGATGGCCTCACCGGCCTCGCCATGGCCGCCGTTATTGTGGTCGGCGGCTCGATGGTCATGAATGGCCGCATAGATGTGGGCGTATTGGTTGCCTACCTATTTTACATCCAGCGCTTCTTTGACCCGATCCGCTCACTCACCCTGCAATATTCGGTCATGCAGCGCGCCATGGCCTCAGGCAAGCGCCTGACCGATGTGCTCGACGTCAAGATCGATGTTCAGGACAAACCCAATGCCGAGGTGCTTTCGCCCGAAATGGACGGCTCGGTCGAGTTCAGGGACGTCACCTTCGGCTACAATCCGAACCGTTCGGTGCTGAAAAATGTCTCCTTCCGGGTCAATCCCGGCGAGACGGTCGCACTGGTCGGGCCGAGCGGTTCTGGCAAATCGAGCGCGATGGCCCTGGTCCACCGCTTCTATGATGTTCAGCAGGGCCAAGTGCTGGTCGGCGGACATGATGTGCGCGATCTCACCCAGGAATCGCTCGGCCGCCAGGTCGCCATGGTGCTGCAGGAGCCGTTCCTGTTCACCGGGACGGTCTTCGAGAACATTCGATACCACAAGACGGAAGCCACGCGCGACAAGGTGATCGAGGCCGCCAAGGCGGTCGGCGCCCACGATTTCATAATGAGCCTCGCCGACGGGTATGAGACCCAACTTGGCGAACGCGGCGACAACTTATCTCTCGGCCAGCGCCAGCTTATCAGTTTCGCCCGCGCCCTCGTCGCCGACGCCAAGATCCTCGTGCTCGACGAAGCTACCGCCAACATCGACAGCTACACGGAAATGCAGATTCAGAAGGCTCTGGTAAAGCTGCTTGAAGGGCGCACTGGCCTCGTCATCGCCCACCGTCTTGCCACGACCCGGGGTGCCAACCGCATCATCGTGCTTCAGAATGGCCAAGTTATTGCGACTGGCAATCACGATCAGCTAATAGCCATGGGGGGCCTGTATTCCAAACTCTACAATCTCAACTACGCCTCCTTCGACGATATTCCCGAACACGATACGACCGTACAAGCCGGCTCCCAGACCTGACGTCTTGTCGGCCTTGTGGTACTGGCATTGACTTCGGGCGTGCCGGCGGACACTCAGGCCGCCGCAGACGAGGAAGCAGGCAGCATTCATGCAAAGCACTCGCGCGGATCGTGAAGACCGGCTGCGAACGATTTCCTCCAGCGTCGTTATCCGACCGCGGTGCACGCCGCGACATCGGGCGAACTCGCTCCAGGTGGTGTCGCTCGGCGTAGCAAAGCCGCTCGCGAGCGCGCCCTCAACAGCGCCGTAGCGAGTGACGGCTTTGCTACCGCCGAGCCGCTGATGAAGCTGGATGCGGGAGCCGCCACCGGCGCCGCCCCGGTCGAGAAGAACCTCTTGCGGCGGGCTATGGGCAACGACTAGCGCGAGCGCGACGAGCAGATGCGTGCCGGCATCGTGACGCGCTCGGCCATCATCTCCTTAGGATCGTGCAGTCTCACACCGTGCCCAGATGCCGGCCAACGCACAAACCTGGTAATCTGTGCCGCCGGCTCGTGGTCAGTTTGGCCTCCCTCACGATTTCCCAATCCCCACCACGTGCACGCTCGAGCAATGTGAGGGAGCGCTGTTACAACGATTTACCTTCGGATCAGACCGCGAATTTCATGGTCAGCCAAGTCGAGCCATGATTTCGGATTGAATGGTCGTCGCGGTGTATAGGGAAGCATCGAGCGGCAGATTCCCAAATGCCAGTTGACAAAGAAGGTAGTTAGCACCTGCCTCTTCCAACTGACTGAGCAGAGCTTCTCGCACAGACGCTGCTGATCCTACCACGCACAATTCACTCTCGACTGCCGCATCGAAGGTCAGCGGCAGGTTGGGTGGAGTGGGGATAGCGTTAAGCTCGTAAAGGAATTGGAAGCTCTTGAGCCATCGTTCGTAAGCAGGTGCCGCGAGCGAATAGGCATGTGTGTCACAACGCCCAACCACGACCATGCGGAGCAATCCAATAAATGGCGCTCGATCGCCCGCGCCAGTGTTGTCCTCTTGATAGGCGCGGAACGCATCAGTAGTTTTGCGAACAGAAGAGGAAGGTCCTACACACGCGATATTTGCTCCATTCGCAGCGGCCCAGGCTGCGGACTCGGGTCGATTGGCGGCGACCCATGTCGGCGGATGTGGACGCTGATGAGGTCTTAGCGTCAAAGGAACGTCATTGAGCTCAAAATGGCGGCCTTGATAGCACAGCGTGCCAACCTTCATGGCATTAACAAGTATTTCAACAAGAATTTCGCTGGCTTCCGCATAGCGGCCCGGCACCGCGTCCGCACCAATCCCGAAGTAACCCAATTCGATCGGGAGAGCACCGCGCCCTATGCCCAGTTCGAGCCTGCCACCGCTCAACTGGTCCAGCATACAGATCTCTTCGAACGCACGCAGCGGATGATAAAGCGCAAGCAGCATCACCAAGGGTCCGAGACGCAGGCGCCGGGTGCGCTGGGCGACGCTCGATAAGAACAGATTCGGCGATGGACCTCTCCCATGGGGGGTACAGTGGTGCTCTGCGAGATGATAGGCATAGAACCCTAGCTGATCGCACGCCTCTGCTAATATCAGGCGATCTTCGTACTGCCGGGCGATATCGAGGCCGTCCTCGTCCAGATGATCGAAGATGCCGAAGGCTAGGTTTGAAGGAAAGACGTTTGTCACTCGATATTGTCCCCGATTTTAAAGAAAAATGTTGTCGTGCTTGGGTGGCCAAGCAAGCCTAAAGATAGCAATGTGTGATATCGGATTAGCGTCAGCGTACCGAACGAGCAGAGCCTGACGCTCCCCTGCCCGTGGTGCTTGGTATGTTTAAGCTTCCAACTATATCGCGAGCGGCAGTAAGAAATGCATCCAATTGCTCTTTTGTGCCGATGCTGACGCGGATGCAATGTTCCAAACCATTGTCCGGAAAGTAGGCAACGAGTATCTTTTGCCTTTCCAAGGCTGCTTGCCACCATGAGCCGTCCTGTCCCGCTGGCACACGGGCTAGCAAGAAATTTGCGTGGGAGGGCGTTACGGAAAATCCAAGTTGCGACAGTGCGGCTGTCACTCGCTGTCGTTCATGTCTGATGTGCTTGTGGTTCTCTGCGTAGGCGCCGCGATGCGCAAGCACGCTGATACCAACCGCATGCCCGATCACGTTCATGTTGAAGACGTTCTGGATGTTGCGCAGCCTGCCAATAATCTCAGGGTGACCGAAACCGAAACCGACGCGAATGCCGGCGGCGGCATAGCTCTTCGAAAATGTTCTCAAGATCAGAAGGTTCGAATAACGGTTGATGAGGCGCAGCCCGTGATCGGGTGCAAAGTCGACATAGGCCTCATCAAGGACGACCAGGCGATCCGATTGTGCCACGAGGCGTTCGATATTGCTTATCGAGAGGAATGTTCCGGTCGGATTGTTTGGATTGGCCACCAGAATGAACTTGGCGTCTTTTGCCGGACCGAAAAGCAATTGCTCCATTGGCAGCGAATGAGTTTGACATCCGATCTCGAGAAACTCAGCACCATGCAACATGGCAAGTTTGCGGTTGAACGAAAACCCTGGCGATATCATCGCCACCTTGTCGCCAGGGGCGAGGAAAGCTCTGTAGATGAGTCCGAGCAGTTCAGACGACCCGTTGCCTGCGATGACCTGATCCGTGGATACGCCATAGGTATTGGACGCTGCTTCCCTCAAGCTGATGTTATCGTCGTCCGGATACAGATACTGGCGATTGAGGGCCGCCACTGCACTTTGCATTATGATTGGCGGCAACGGAAACGGGTTCTCATTCGTATTCAGCTTGACAAAACTTCTGTCCGGCGCTGGTCCGTTGGACGGCAGAGCATCTAGCTGTCGCGTCCCTTGCGGAAGAGACGAAAGCACAGCTTGCAGTTTTGCATCGGACATATTTTATCTCCGTTTCAGTCGCACAGGGCATCCGTATGAGCTCGCAACGAGAGCAACATGGCGGACGGATTGACGATGGCAGCGTCGCCTTTCACAAGATGGTCGCAACGCCGGCTGCCACGGGAATTCGGCCAGGCTGTCCTCGGTCGGATCGACTTGACGCGGACGCGGATCTGCATCCCTGCGCGGGCCAAGCCGCTAAGCGGTCTCAGCTAATCCGCCTGAGTCATGCTTTCACAGACGCTTGACCTCGATGCCGTATTTCCTCAGCACGTAGCCAATCTGGCGCGGGGTCAGTCCAAGCAGGCGCGCCGCCTTTGCCTGCACCCAGCCACATCTTTCCATGGCAGCAATGACGCGCTCGGCGTCGGTGGTCCTCGCGCCCAATGAGTGGGTTGCTCCGGCAGGCGGGACTGTGGTGGCGGCCGAACGAGCGGCCGCATCCGGCGGCGTGGCCGGATTCACTGCCTCTGGGAGGATTGGCGCTGGTTGCAGCGCGGCCTTGCCCGATCTGCTCTTCCGCAGCGCCTCGGCAAAGCATTGGTCGTGGGAGCACGCAAAGTCGTTTCTCCCGATTGATCGTCCCTCCGCCAGGATCGCTGTCCGGTGCACGCAATTTTCAAGCTCGCGAATGTTGCCGGGAAATTCACATTTCATCAGTACTTCAATCGCACGCGCATCGAAGGTCAGCGTACGGCCGTTCTCATCGTTGAAATTCTTGAGAAACTCAGCTGCGAGGAGCGGAATATCGCTGCGCCTTTGGCGTAATGCCGGCACCAGCAAGGGAACCACGTTGATGCGATAATATAGGTCGGCGCGGAACTCATTCCTTGCAACCGCCTCTTCAAGGTTCCTGTTCGTGGCGGCAATCACGCGAACGTCGACCTTGATGGTCTGGTTGCTGCCGACGCGCTCAAACTCCTGCTCCTGCAGCACGCGCAGTAGCTTTGCCTGGAAGGAGGCCGAGATCTCGCCGATCTCATCCAGAAACAACGTCCCCTTGTCGGCGAGCTCAAAGCGACCCTTGCGGGAATTGAACGCGCTTGTGAAGGCACCCTTCTCATGACCGAACAATTCGGATTCCAGGACTGTCTCTGGCAGCGCTGCACAATTGAGTTTGATGAAGGGCCGCTTGGCGCGCGGCGACAACTCGTGAATTGCCTTGGCGACCAGCTCCTTCCCGGTACCGGATTCGCCTCGCAACAGAACCGTGGTCTTTGCCTTAGCTACCACTGCGATCTTCTCGAGCAGCGCGCTTAGCGCCGGACTATCGCCAATCATCCCCTTGACGTGAACCTTCTTGCGCTGCGGTGCAGGGTGCTTGACATCAGAGAATTGCGTTTGCAGCCGATCTTCCACCTCTGTCGGTCGTTCGCGGTCGCCCGCGGAGAAGCGGTGCAACTTGACTGTCTGTCCCACCATGTTGGCGATCATGGTGAGCAGCCGGACATCATAATCGAGCCGATACGTTGACCTGCTGTCCAAGGCGCGGTCGATAATCAGCGTGCCTACGGCGTTCCCATCAACACGAATGGGAACGCCGATGAACGACACGGGGTCGGAGGCCCCAAGCACCTCTATGTCAGCGGTAGTGAAGGCCGAATGCACCGCTATGTTCTCGGCGACGAGCGGCGTGTCCGTCGTCACAATCCGATCGATTGCCTTGCGCGGCAGACGCATCCGGGAGCGCTCATCGCTGTTCTCGTCGCAGCCGGTGACTACGGTGATGTCCAGTATGCCCTCAGCGTCGAAGAGAGCGATGATGCCGTGCCGCATCTGCACAAACGAGGGCAGGAGATCGACGACCTTGGCCAACGTGACTTCGAGCCGGGCGGGGTCGGTGAGTACTTTCGATATTTCGAAGATGCCGGTAAGCGCGTGCTCGTGCGATGGCACAAAAGGGACCGCGGTGTTCGTCTCGGACTTTGGGTAAGCCCTTTTCGCATCCGGAAGCGAAATGCGGCACTCGCTGGCATTTTGTTCTGATTTGGGAATGTTGTGGTGCATGTGATCCTCGATCTCGCGCCATGAAATGCATGCCGGCGGCATGTGCGCCCGCGACGTCGCGGGCAAGCGCGAAAATGCTCTGACGTGAACTCGTGCCACCGCCGTGTGGTCGAGTGCAAAGCGGGTCGACCCCTGACGCATCGCTTGGCTCTCCCTCCACGAAGCTTGGCCACGTTCTCGGCTTGCACGGGGGCAACCACACGTTGATTTCAAAAGACTGGAGCGAGGCGGGATAGTCAATCGAGCTTTCTTTCATTCGTGAAAGGAAACCTCGCGGCCTATGATAGAATTCATCAGTTCTAATTTTTGTCGGCGATGTTGAACGACAGAAATACGGCGCCGGCGATGCGGTGCCCGAGCGGCTGACCGCGCCGAGTTGCCGGGCCGTGCCAGTCACCAGCGCCTGCGAACCAGGGGCGGGAGCGATAATCACTGCCGACGACACTGGTCGGTCGCGGCAACCGCCATTTCCTCGATATTGATGACGCAGATAAGGCGGCGGCGTCGCGTGTGAAGGCGCGAAGGTGGCGGTCGAGCGCGGCTTTCTCCGCGGTGCTCGGAACTTCTGAACCGCATCGTCGCGGTCAGCACCAGCGGCGTCAATCCCTACGTCTCGACGTCGCTTTCAAGCTGTCGCTGCAGCGGGAGCGCGGCAAAGAACACGGCAATTCTGCGCCCTGGTGCCAGCGATGCGGCCCTTCCCAAAGTCGGCAAACCGAGGAGCCCGCCACGATGTGCAGCAAAACCGCAAGCCAGAGAGATCGACCGGCAATCTGCCGGAGAACATCAGGCGCGTGCTGGACGGCGGCCTTGTCATTCCCGTCTTGTGCCACCGCATTCATCCCATCATAGGCGAGCCCAACGTCAGTTCAGGTCATGCGGATCCATTTGGCATGGGTATTGCGGCGGCGTTGGTGCAGCGTTCGACCGGAGCGCCGCGATAGGGAGAAGCCCGGGAGAAGTCACGCCACCTCGATTCGGTCAGGGAGAGAGAAACAGTGTCAGCTGCACAAGTCCGCGGCGCGAGTCCCGCGCCCCGCAAACCCTTCTATGCCAAGCTTTACGCGCAGGTGCTTGCCGCCATCGCCCTCGGCATCGCAATTGGCTATTTCTATCCGGGGACCGGCGAGAGCCTGAAGCCGCTGGGTGATGCCTTCATCAAGCTGGTCAAGATGATCATCGCGCCTGTCATCTTCCTGACAATTGCGACCGGCATTGCCGGCATGAACGATCTTCACAAGGTCGGCCGGGTCGCCGGCAAGGCAATGGTCTATTTCCTCACCTTCTCGACGCTGGCGCTGATCGTCGGCCTCATCGTCGCCAATGTCGTCCAGCCTGGCGCCGGCCTCAACATCGATCCGGCCTCGCTCGATGTCCAGGCCGTGAATACCTATGCCGCAAAGGCCCACGAGCAGTCGGTCACCGGCTTCCTGATGAACATCATCCCGCCAACGATTGTCGGTGCCTTCGCGGAAGGCGACATCCTGCAGGTGCTGTTCTTCTCGGTTCTGTTCGGCATGGCGCTCGCGATGGCCGGAGAGACGGGCAAGCCTGTCGTTTCCTTCCTTCAGGCGCTCATCGCGCCTGTCTTCAAGCTCGTCGGCATTCTGATGAAAGCCGCGCCGATCGGCGCTTTCGGCGCAATGGCCTTCACCATCGGTAGATATGGCATCGGTTCGGTCGTCAACCTCGCGATGCTGGTCGCGACGTTTTATTTCACCGCCTTCCTCTTCGTGTTCGGGGTTCTCGGCGCGGTCTGCCGCTACAACGGCTTTTCGATCTGTTCTCTTATTCGCTACATCAAGGAAGAGCTGCTGCTTGTCCTCGCAACGTCCTCCTCGGAGGCCGCGCTCCCCTCGCTCATGCAGAAGATGGAGAAGGCGGGCGCCAGGCGTTCGGTTGTGGGTCTCGTCATCCCGGCCGGATATTCGTTCAATCTGGACGGCACGAATATCTACATGACCCTGGCGGCCCTCTTCATCGCGCAGGCGACGAACACGGATCTGTCAATCGGCGATCAGGTGCTGCTGCTGCTCGTTGCGATGCTTTCCTCCAAGGGCGCTGCAGGTGTGACAGGTGCGGGCTTCATCACCCTGGCTGCTACGCTCGCCGTAGTTCCGAGTGTTCCCGTTGCTGGGATGGCACTGATACTCGGCATCGACCGCTTCATGTCCGAATGCCGGGCGCTGACGAATTGCGTCGGCAACGCAGTGGCATCCCTCGTCGTTGCCCGCTGGGAAGGAGAATTGGACCGAGCGCAGATGAAAGCCGCCTTCTGCGGTCATCAGCTTGCCGAGGCATCAAACCGGCTATCCTCCGCCGAGTAAGGGCGACGCACCGCGACCGGTTTCGCCAAGCTGGTCACATGACCTGAACGATCGACTCGCAGGCTCTAAACGGCGCCTCACGGACCATGTATCAGAAGCGCTAAATGTGTGAGTGCAAATCGTCGCCGCCCTAAGCGAATGAACCTTCCGTTATACCCGGCCGGTCTACGTCTGGAGTAGTCCAATACGCTGTCGATCATTCAGTATGCGGGCGTCTTCACTTTGCCCACCCGAAACCATTGTCGAATCGCGCTAGGTGACAGAGAGCCAGCCTGCGTCAAAAACCAATCAGAATAGGACCCATGACCAAGCGCCCCACAATTGCCGATCTCGCCCGCGAAGCCCGAGTCAGCGTAGCAACGGTCGATCGGGTTCTGAACGCCCGCCATCCGGTGCGCGAGGAGACCGCGCGGCGGGTCCACGACGCCGCCCACGCGATCGGCTATCATGCTGCCGGGCTCATCAAGCAGCGCTTGCGGCGAGACCTACCGTGCTACCGTCTGGGCTTCATCTTGAGAAAACCGGCCCAGCATTTCTACCAAGACTTTGCGCGCGAGGTCGAAGCGTCGGTCAATTTGGCCCAGTCCTTCCACGGCATTCCGCTCATCCAATTCGCCCCGTCACATATGCCGAGCGACCTAATCGCACCGCTCAAGGATTTGGGCGCACGCTGCCATGCGATCGCGATGGTGGCACCGGACCACCCAAAAATTACAGCAGCGGTTGAGGACCTCAAGGCCAAAGGCATTCCGGTTTTCTCGCTGCTTTCCGACTTCGCCGCCGGCGTGCGACAGGGCTATATCGGCCTCAACAACCGCAAGGTGGGGCGCACGGCCGCTTGGATGGTGTCCAAGGTCGCAAAACGGCCCGGCAAGGTGGCGGTGTTTGTCGGTAGCCATCGTTTCCAGGGGCACGAGCTCCGTGACGTCGGCTTTCGCTCCTATTGCCGTGAGAACGCGCCGACGTTCGAGGTGCTCGATCCGCTTGTGAACCTGGAGAAACGGCAGGTCACCTACGAGGCAACGCTTGATCTCATGCAGCGGGAACCCGAGCTCGTCGGCTTCTATGTCGCCGGGGGCGGCATGGAGGGCGCCATCTCCGCGGTCCGGGAAGAGGGTAAAAGTCGCGATCTCGTCGCGATCGTGAATGAAATCACGCCGGAATCTCGGGCGGCACTCGCTGATAACATCATCACGATGGCGGTCGCCACGCCAATGCGCCGGCTTTCCCAGGAGCTGATAACGCTGATGACGCGGGCTATCGAGACCGGCACTGCTGAAACACCAGGACAGACATTTCTGCCGTTCGACATTCATCTGCCGGAAAATATATGAAACTGATGGCTTCTATCGTAAGCGGGGAAGTTTCCTTTCATAAATGAGAGAAAGTTGATTGATGATCCCATCCACGCGGGGTAGCCGCACCCCACAGGCCTCAGCCGCGGCCCAGGATGAAGCGCCAATTGGGTGAACGGATCGGCCACGCGTTCAGGCGGAAGCGCGAGGTCGCGACCGGCTTCATTGCCAACATCTCGACGTTGTCGGTGCAGGGCGGTGTCGTCAAGGATGCCTCACGCCAGTAGCCGAGCGAGGCCGGCACAGTCCATTGGGATTGACCTCGTCGACCGGCATCTCCTCGCCTGGCCGCGCGTGAAAAGCCGCGGCAAGGCCGGCAAAGTTGGCATTTGAGTGGGGCTAGACATCTTCTGGGACTTCGCACGCGAAATCGGAGGCGGCAGTCAACTCAACACCAACCCGGGCATGTGTTCTGCTCGTTCCTGGCCCTCGTACTCAGCAAGGAACTGCGCCGCTCTGCCGAGCCAAAGGCGTGACGCCCGAATGGCAACCGCTCCTACGCGATCGCGACCGCCTCCAGGAAGCGCTCAATAGCTTTCAAGCAAAGGCGCCAGGCGAGATGCCTCCTGCAACATCATTTCCCGCATCCACAGGCTTGCCGGATCAGTATTGTGAAGCGCAGGCCATTGGACGGCCTCCGTGAATGCGGGATGAGGAAGTGGCGGCGGAAGTCCGACAATCCGCAGGGGTGTTGTTTTTGCGAAATGCTGCGCCAGCCGTAAGGGCATGGTACCGATGCGGTTGGTGCCTGATAGGACGGGCGCGATCAGGCTAAAGCCCTGTACGACGACCTCGATACGTCTCTCGAAACCGTGCTCGAGCAAATACCACTCCTCCATGGTGGGCTGCCGGGTGTGCCTGAATTTGAGCACGACATGCCCCATCGACAAGTATCGCTCGAATGTAAGTGGCTCTGACAGCTGCTTGTTCGTGCCGCAGCCTACGCATACGAGCATATCTTCGAACAGGGCTGCGCGAGGATGTTTCGACATGAACACTTCCGGCATAATCAGAAAATCAACGTCGCCGCGCCGGAGAAGCTCCTCGGGGTCGTCGCAAATAGGCAGACATTCGAAGCGGACGGCGGGAGCTTCCCGCGCAGTACGCTCTACGATCCCCTTAAAAAGCACGAGCGTGAGGTAATCGGAAAGCATGATTCGGAAGAGACGATCCGATTGGGCTGGGTTAAAGGCGTCGGAGGAAATAATCGATAGCTGGATGTGCAGCAATGCGTCCCGGACTGCTGGGGCAAGCCCCTCCGCGCGCGGTGTCAAAATGAGCTCGCGGCCGTTCATCGTAAACAGCTCATTGCTGAAGTAGGCGCGTAACCGAGCGACGGCGGCGCTCATGGCCGGCTGGCTCAGATTAATACTGTTGGCCGCGGCAGTGACTTTACGCTCCCTGATCAGAGCGTCCAGCACAACGAGGAGATTCAGATCCAGCCCCTTAAACCGCATATCCTGATCTATCCAGCGTGTGGATGGGCATCATCTAAACAATCAATTTTACGAATTTACGAACCATGCATTAGAGGAACGTAAATGACCGACGTCAAGCTCAAATCGACGGCGCCGACACGGGCGGGAACATCGAGAGAGCTCATTGGCGAGCCCCACCGGCTGGCTCACCTTCGCTAACGACAACGGTTGAGTGCAGCCAACAACGCCGCCGCTTTGGCCGGGTAATGCGGCCCGCAAGAAACTATTTTGAAGAGAGGTCCTGAATGCGCCCTCAGGTGCAGTGGAAATTGTGCTGGGAAAACGAGTTGCAGCTCTCCGATCACGTCGAGCTCGCCCAGTTCTTCCGTGATACCTACGGGCCGACTGGGGCGTCCAACGCAGAACCGTTCGTGGGTAGTCGAAGCTGGGCCGGAGCCAGGCCTGAACTCCGCGCAATCGCCTATGATTCAAGCGGTGTAGCGGCTCACATGGGCGTACTGCGCCGTTTCATCAAGGTTGACGCGGTCGACCTGTTGGTGGCTGAGCTGGGCCTGTACGGGGTACGTCCGGACCTTGATGGTCTCGGAATCGCCCATTCAATCCATGTCATGCTTCCAATACTGCAGGAGCTTGGCGTTCCATTCGCTTTCGGAACGGTCCGGGACGCGCTGCGGAATCATGTTGAGAGGTTCGGGCGGCGATACAGCCCTTTGGCCGTTTTGTCGGGAATTCGCGTGCGCTCCACCCGACCAGAGGCGCGCCTCGACCTGCCGCCCACACGCATCGATGACGCACTCACCATTGTTCTGCCAGTTGGACGGCCGATCAGCGAATGGCCCACGGGCACGATGATCGATCGGAACGGACCAGAGCTATGAGCCGTCCCGATTGCTTGTACGAAGTGCGCCGTGAGTGCTCTGACGGCACCGGCCGTCGCAGCGTTTATCTGACGTTTGACGACGGTCCCAATCCACTTTTCACACCGGAGATTCTGGATGTGTTGGCAGAGCAGCGGGTGCCGGCGACTTTCTTCGTCATCGGCGCCTACGCCTTAGAGCACCCGGATCTAATCCAACGAATGTTTGCAGAAGGGCACGAGCTAGGCAACCACACGATGACTCATCCGGATCTGTACAAATGCGGCTTCGGCGAAGTGCAACGTGAGATCTTTGAAGCGAACGGCGCCATCATGAGGGCGTGCCCTCAGGCCTCGGTGCGCTATATTCGCGCGCCCTACGGGGCCTGGAGCGAAGAAGTCTTCACAGCGTCACAGATCTGCGGGCTGACGGCCCTCCATTGGTCCGTCGACCCTCGAGATTGGTCTCGCCCTGGGGTCGACGCGATTATCGATACCGTGCTCGCCTCTGTCCGGCCGGGCGCAATCGTACTCTTGCACGACGGATGCCCTCCCGGCGAGTTGAGCCAGGGCGCTCACGCCGGTCTGCGCGACCAGACGGTCACGGCGCTGTCCCGGCTGATTCCAGCACTTCATGAGCGCGGATTTGTAATCCGCTCACTTCCTCAACATCACTGAACAAACGAGATCCCATGACTCTTCTTGGTACAACCAGCACTGTGGCCATTTCGCTTTATGCACTGCTCTCGACTGCTTATAAGAGCATGCAGGGGATTTATGCTCTGCCGACAAACGACTCATCGGCGTTGGAGGATCTCGTCGGCTCCGATCAACTGCCCAGCGTGGATGTCATCGTCCCCTGCTTCAACGAGGATCCGCGCACGCTTTCAGAGTGCCTGGCGTCCATTGCAGACCAAGAATACGCCGGAAGACTTCGGGTCTATGTGGTTGATGACGGTTCTGGAAATCGCGAAGCCGTAGGAACTGTCCACGAAACCTACGCGCGCGACCCTAGGTTCGACATCATTTTGCTTCCCGAGAATGTTGGAAAGCGCAAGGCGCAGATCTCCGCGATACGCCGCTCATCCGGGGATTTGGTGCTTAACGTTGATTCAGACACGATACTCGCGTCCGACGTCATCACCAAGCTTGTACCGAAGATGCGAGATCCAGCGGTCGGCGCAGTCATGGGTCAGTTGATTGCCAGTAACCGGAGCGAGAGCTGGCTGACAAGGCTGATAGACATGGAGTACTGGCTGGCTTGCAACGAGGAGCGCGCGGCACAGGCTCGCTTCGGTGCCGTTATGTGCTGTTGCGGCCCATGTGCCATGTACCGCCGGTCTGCGCTCCTTTTGTTACTGGACCAGTACGAGTCGCAATTTTTTCGGGGCAAGCCAAGCGACTTCGGGGAGGATCGCCATCTCACTATCCTCATGCTGAAAGCAGGCTTTCGAACCGAGTACGTTCCGGGCGCCATCGCGGCCACAGTCGTTCCGAACAGACTCGGACCGTATCTGCGCCAACAACTCCGTTGGGCACGAAGCACATTCCGGGACACGCTGCTTGGGCTGCGCTTGCTGCCCGGCCTCAATAGCTATCTCACGTTGGACGTGGTCGGACAGAATCTCGGGCCGCTACTCCTCGCCCTATCGGTACTAACGGGCCTCGCACATTTCGCACTGACAGGCACTGTGCCTTGGTGGACAGGACTGATGATTGTGTCCATGACCATGCTCCGATGCAGCGTGGTAGCATTTCGTGCTCGACAGTTTCGATTTCTGGGCTTTTCCCTGCACACGTTCATCAACATCTTTCTCTTACTTCCCTTGAAGGCCTACGCGCTGTGTACATTGAGCAATAGCGATTGGCTGTCGCGAAGCTCTGCTGTCGCTACATCGAACACTGGGGGAAAACAGGCCCCCACCCAAACTCCGATCACTGGATCAAGCAGGGCAGAATTCTCACCGCATGCGGCTCCGCTTCGCAGGCTCAATCTTGCGCGGATTCTTCGGGATTAGCGCTGTCGAGCAACATCTGCGGCGACGAGTGATCGCTAATTACCTAGGTGGACGAGAGGTGGACGAGTTTGACCCAGAACATGAATCATCAGTTGCTCGATCGGGAATTGGCCGCAGACGATCCGTGGCGCCTCGACGGCAATCCGTTCGAGCGGGAGCGCCAAACGCAAATGCTCCAGCTGGCGCTTGCCCAAGGCTCCATTACAAATGCCCTCGAAGTCGGGTGCGCTGCCGGCGCATTCACGGAAAAACTAGCTCCCTACTGCCAAGGGCTCACCGTCATCGATGTCGTGGCGCAAGCGATTGCTCGAGCACGTCAACGGATAAAGGAGCCGTCGCGCATCAACTGGATAGTCTCCGATGTTCAACAGTTTTCGACCGACCAGTTGTTTGACCTGATCGTTGTGGCGGAGGTCCTATACTACCTCGAAGACATAGCCGAGATGCGCGCGGCCGTCAAAAACCTGGTGCGGGTGCTTGCGCCAGGCGGGCATCTGATCTTCGGATCGGCAAGGGATGCTAATCGCCGTCGCTGGGGTCACGCCGCTGGTGCTGAGCCGGTCATCGCCATGCTGAACGAAACGTTGATCGAGGTAGAGCGTCTTGAGTGTCGGGGCGAGTCGGCTAACGAACACTGCTTGCTCGTCCGTTTCCGGAACCCGCTTTCCGCTTCCTGATGAATCGAATTTATCGCCGTTAACGTGGAGACACTATGCGCATCTGTGGTATCAAGCTGACCCATGACGGGGCGATCGCCCTTGTCGAGGATGGACGGCTCGTCTTCTGCGTTGAGCAGGAAAAGCGGCACAACAATCCGCGTTACCAAACCATCGATAATCTCGACGCAATTGTCGCCGCTTTGGCGGAACAGGGGCTAAATCCTTGTGATGTCGATCAATTCGTTATCGACGGCTGGGATGGCGAAGACGAGTCACAGTTTCAGGTCGGGCAGGCAACCAAGCAACCGCCAGTCTTGGCGACCCTCTCGGTAAAATGAACCCATGTCCATGGTAGCGATCGATCTTACTGACGTAAGCAAAACTTATGACAAGCTCGTTGTCGACAGACTGTCGTTCCGCGTTGCAGCGGGGGAATGCTTCGGGCTCTTGGGACCGAACGGTGCGGGCAAAAGCACGATTGCGCGTATGGTCCTCGGCATGACATCGCCTGATGCGGGGAAGATTACTGTGCTCGGCGCTCCAGTGCCGGCGCGCGCGCGTTTGGCACGTATGCGCATCGGCGTGGTCCCGCAGTTCGACAATCTTGATACCGCGTTCACTGTACGCGAGAACCTGTTGGTGTTCGGGCGCTACTTCCGGATGAGCAGACGCCAGATCGAAGCGGTTATACCGTCGCTGCTTGAGTTCGCCCGCCTCGAGAACAAAGCGGATGCGCGCGTCGCCGAACTGTCCGGCGGCATGAAGCGGCGCCTGACGCTCGCGCGTGCGCTGATCAATGACCCGCACTTGCTGGTGATGGACGAGCCGACCACCGGCCTCGATCCGCAGGCCCGCCACCTGATCTGGGAACGGCTGCGATCGCTGCTGGCGCGGGGCAAGACTATTCTTTTGACTACCCATTTCATGGAAGAGGCCGAGCGGCTGTGCGATCGGCTGTGCGTTATGGAGGAGGGGCGCAAGATCGCCGAAGGCCGCCCGTCCGCACTCATTGACGAGCAGATCGGCTGTGACGTGGTCGAGGTCTACGGCGGCAATCCGCATGAACTGGGTGCGCTGATCCGGCCGTACGCACAGCGCATCGAGGTGAGCGGTGAGACGCTTTTTTGCTATGCACCCGATCCGGAGCAGGTGCTGGTGCAGCTACGCGGGCGCGCGGGTCTACGCCTTCTGCAGCGTCCCCCCAATCTCGAGGATGTGTTTTTGCGGCTAACCGGGCGCGAGATGGAGGACTGAACAATGGGCGAACGTTATGCGGCGGGCATGCCCGCCAATGCGTGGAATTGGGTCGCGGTTTGGCGCCGCAACTATCTTGGATGGAAGAAAATCGGGCTTGCATCGGTTCTCGGCAACCTCGCCGATCCGATGATCTATCTGTTCGGTCTCGGCTTTGGCATCGGAACAATGATAGGTCCTGTTGATGGCACTTCGTACATTGCGTTTCTCGCGGCTGGCATGGTTGCCACAAGCGCGATGGCATCGGCGACCGCTGAAACGGTTTACGGGAGTTTCGGCCGCATGGACCACCAGCGCACCTGGGAAGCAATGCTATGCACTCAGCTGACGCTCGGCGATATCTTACTCGGCGAATTGGCGTGGGCAGCCACCAAGGCCCTGATGGCGGGCACAGCAATCACTATTGTTGCCACCACGCTCGGCTACGCATCGTGGCCATCCATCCTCTGCTTGCTGCCAGTCATCGCTCTCAGTGGCCTCGCCTTCGCGAGTCTAGCGATGGTCGTCACGGCGCTTGCGCCCAGTTATGAATATTTCATATTTTATAATACGCTTGTTATAACACCCATGCTGTTCCTTTGCGGCGCGATGTTTCCGGTCAACCAATTGCCCGGCGCTTTTCAGGACGTCGCCTCCTTGTTGCCGCTCGCACATGCAATTGACCTCATTCGTCCGGCGATGCTTGGCCGTCCGGCCGGCAGCATGGGCCTGCATATCGGCGCGCTTTGCATATACACGGTTTTGCCGTTCTTCCTATCGGTTGCTCTATTTCGTCGTCGGCTGATGCGTTGACGCTACTCACCATTCGTAAAATTGATTCTTTGGGCGATACCCATCCACGCGTCGGATAGGTCAATACATGCGTTTTAAGGGACTCGATCTAAATCTCCTCGTTGTGCTGGACGCTTTGATCAGGGAGCGTAAAGTCACCGCCGCGGCCCGCAGTATTAACCTGAGTCAGCCGGCCATGAGCGCCGCCGTCGGTCGGTTACGCGCCTATTTCGGCGATGAGCTATTTACGATGAACGGCCGCGAACTCATTTTGACACCGCGCGCGGAGGGGCTCGCCACAGCAGTCCGGGAGGCATTGCTGCACATCCAGCTGTCGATTATTTCCTGGGACGCCTTTAACCCGGCCCGATCGGATCGTCGCTTCCGCATCATCCTTTCCGATTACCTCACACTCGTATTTTTTAAGAAGATCGTAAAGCGTGCTGCGCGGGAAGCTCCCGCCGTCCGCTTCGAATGTCTGCTTATTTCCGACGACCCCGAGGAGCTTCTCCGGCGCGGCGACGTTGATTTTCTGATTATGCCGGAAGTGTTCATGTCGAAACATCCTCGCGCAGCCCTGTTCGAAGATATACTCGTATGCGTAGGCTGCGGCACGAACAAGCAGCTGTCAGAGCCACTTACATTCGACCGATACTTGTCGATGGGGCAGGTTGTGCTTAAATTCGGGGACACCCGGCAGCCCTCCATCGAGGAATGGTATTTGCTCGAGAACGGTTTCGAGAGACGTATCGAGGTCGTCGTACAGGGCTTTAGCATGATCCCGCCCCTTCTATCAGGCACCAACCGCATCGGGACAATGCCCTTACGGCTGGCGCAGCATTTCGCAAAATTAACACCCCTGCGGATTGTCGAACTTCCGCCGCCACTTCCTGCCGCATTCACGGAGGCCGTCCAATGGCCTGCGCTTCACAATAATGATCCGGCAAGCCTATGGATGCGGGAAATGATGTTGCAGGAGGCATCTCGTATGATTACCCCGCCTAAGAGCACCGGACGTCTCAGTTGTCGGCCGAATTGAGAAACTGACCCCCTCGGTTATGAGAGGAGGCATGGATGGCGATTGGGATTGGGCGATTCCTGCATTGTCGAGAACGATGCAGGGAGAGCAGATCCTTCAGCCTGAAGAGGTGGCAGCGATGCTGCGGCTGCATGAGCTTGGCTGGGGAACCGACGGGCGTAGGAATTCGGGTGCGCGCGCAACACGGTGCCTCGGTATCTAAGCGAGGGCGGGACTGTTCCGTTTCGCAAGCCTGTGCGGCCGACCGCGTTTGACGGACTGGACGATTGGCTGCGGGAGCGCTTCTTCCCCCATGGCTCGGGCTGGATGACGATCTCGACCCGCTCCAGATGCGCCGGGAACGCCTTGCGCGGTCGCGCAGCACGTCGCGGCTCGCCTGTCGGTCTTGCGGCCTCGAGCTCGGACTCAATCGCGCCGAGCCCGGTCTGGATTTCGTCGAAGGCGAAGGCCTGCTGGTCACGTTCGAGCTTCTCGGAGCTGCGACCGAAGCGGCGCGCGCCAGCTGCTTGACGATCCCATGAAGGTCGGCGATTCGCTCCTGGGCAGGCTCGTTGAGTGTCGCCATCCGGACGATCTCGGCCTTGAGTGTTTCGCTCCGGAGTTGTTGCAGTTCGGCCTTCTCCGCCGCCATGGCGACGAACATCGCCTTGAGCGTATCGATTTCGTGGGGACGGGGCGAAGCGCTTCTCGTCATGACGCCGACAGAAGCTTATTGTGCACGGCCTGAAGCCCGCCTTTTGCGCCTGAGTCACTTCGCCACCGCCTTCCGGCCGGACGCCGTCGCCGTTCGGCTCGAACGCGTGTCCAGTCCATGCCTTCGACGAGCGCCATCAGTTTCGGCGCGGCAAGCCGATCACGCCGTTCTCCGCCAGCGGAACTTGTCCTCGTCCAGCGCTCACGGTGCGGGTATGCCGGCGTCGAGCAAACAGAGAGAAGTTTGGGGCCCAACCAGGACGGCCCCGTTACGAAGTTCGTCCTGGTCCCGGTTTGAGTGTCGAATCTTCATCGATTGCTTGGGCGACCAGCGTCCCCGCCGCCAGCGAGCCCGCAACTGCTCAGCAGAAGGGCGAAGTGAACGTGAATGCATCCATTTCGTAAATGTGTGTCTATCCAAGCAATCGATTTCTCTAATTATCCGATGAGGAATATCAACGCGTCAGGCAGGGTGCATCATTAGGAGTATTTTCGATGGCAAAGATTATCGAGGGTGGCCCGGGTGCCGAAACACTCATCGGCACCGAGCTTGACGATTGGATGGAGGGTTTCCAGGGCGGTGACTGGATTGACGGTCGTGGCGGCAACGACGAGATCTCGGGTGGCCCGGACAGTGACCGACTCATCGGCGGCAAGGGTAACGACCGCATCTTCGGCGGAGATGGCTGGGACGATCTCTCCGGCGACAACGGCCGCTTCAACCCGCGCGTCTCCGGTGAGGACAATGACAGGCTCAGCGGCGGTCCCGGCCAGGATGTCCTCTACGTGGGTGACGGCCAGGACACGTTGACCGGGGGCCCCGACAGTGACACGTTCGTGTTCCAGTTCCACAATCCGGTGCCTGGGGTTGTCGGGTCGAAGTCGGACATTACCACTATCACCGATTTCAACCCGGCGGAGGACAAGTTCGCCTTCGATGCGGTGGGCCTCTACAATGACGGTTTTGGCGCGAACTTCGTCAACAACGCCAGCATACAGTCCGGCTACCCGGTGAGCAGCTTCTACAGTGGTGCGGCCTCGGGTGCGAACGGCGAACACGTCGTGGTAATCACTGGCGAATCTTTCAACTCTGCTTCTGAAGCCGCGAGTGCGATCTCCGGCGAGCACGCCGGCGACATCATTGTCTACCAAAGCAGCTACACCGATAGAGTCGCAACTCTGGCCTATGTCACCGCCGACAACAGCGCGCATGAATTCGTCCACCTGGGCGGTGTGGTCACCGTGGCCGACCTAGGCCTGACCGCGTCGGACTTCACCTTCGTTTGATCCAGAAAACCCATACGGAACAGCGCCCCGCCCCCCGGGGGCGGGCGCTTTCCGTTTCCGCTACGTGCGATGGGCCGGGGCGCCCGGGAGCAGTCGCAGCGTGTACAGCTTGACGAAGCCCTGCACGTCGCGCTGGTCGTACACCGAAATCTCCCTGAAGGCGTGGAGGCGGAAGCCTGTTCGGGCCCTTGCGGCCGGCCACGATGACGTTGCCCTTCCAAACCTTCAGCCGGACGGTGTTGTTGTTGACCCGCTCCATTAGATGCCAAACCAAACATATTCGGCGGGAGCACTGATCCTCAATCAGCGAGCGGATGCAGTCGGTCGCCGCTCGGGGAGCAATATGGGGAGCTGGGTCGCCAGATCCTCACGGAGACCTACGTGAGTAACCATTCCTTGAAGGATTCAGCTTTGAGACCTTTCCCTCTGACTTCCGCTATTTGGGGAATTCTGTTGATCAGCGGCGTGGTGAACGTGCTTGCGCTGATCTCGCCGCTGTTCATGCTTCAGGTCTACGACCGCGTTCTGGCAAGTGGCAGCGTATCGACGCTAGTGGGGCTCGTCGTGCTTGCTACAGGGCTTTATGCGTTCCAGTGCCTGCTCGACATTTTGCGCGCGCGCGTGCTGCTGCGGATTGGCGAGCGTTTCGATGAACAGTTTTCCGGACGCGTTCACGATGCGATCGTTCGACTTCCGCTTTCAACGCGCATGCCGGGCGACGGCTTGCAGCCGCTTCGCGACCTCGACAATGTTCGCGGATTCTTAGGTGGAAACGGTCCGACGGCGTTCTTCGATCTGCCATGGATGCTGCTTTATCTTGGCATTTGCTTCCTACTTCATTTCTGGATTGGCATGACGGCACTTATCGGGGCGATCGGTCTCACATCTCTGACACTTCTTGCCAACACTCTCTCGCAACGGCCGATACGCGATACCGTTGCCCACAACATGGCACGCATTGGTCTACTGCAAGCAGCGCGTTGCAATGCCGAGGTCGTGCAAGCTCTCGGTCTCGGAAAGCGGATCGCTGCCCGATGGCACAAGGCCAATGCCAAGTATCTGGCCGCCAACCGGAAAGCCGGGGACGTGGCAGGCGGGCTCGGTGCCATTTCAAAGTCGCTGCGCGTGCTGCTGCAATCGGCCATTCTTGCCGTCGGCGCGTACCTTGTCATCAGGCAGGAGACTACGGCCGGGGTCATGATTGCCAGTTCGATCACGATGGGGCGTGCGCTGGCTCCGGTCGATCTGGCCATTTCAAGCTGGAAACCCTTCCTCATGGCGCGCCAGGGTTGGGCGCGGCTGGAGGACCTCCTGGGAAAGGTTCCTGAAACCGCTCCTGTTATGCCAATGCCTGCACCTGAACGCGAACTCCGCCTCGAAGGCGTGACAATCGTTCCGCCCGGCGAAAGGAAGCCGACCGTGACCGGCCTTGCGTTTGCCGTTCAGGCGGGAAGCGCACTCGGGATCATCGGTGCATCGGGTTCGGGCAAGTCGACACTCTCGCGCGCCATCGTCGGCGCATGGGCGCCGGTCGCCGGAAAGGTTCGCATCGACAGCGCAAGCCTCGATCAATGGGACCGGGAAGCGCTAGGCCGTCATATCGGCTATTTGCCGCAAGGTGTTGAACTGTTCGACGGCACCATTGCCGAAAACATCGCTCGTTTTGAAGACGATCCTGACCCTGAGGCTATTGTCGCCGCGGCGAAGGCAGCGGGCACGCACGAACTGATCCTCCGATTTGAGCACGGCTACGAAACTCCGATTGGTGAGGCCGGATCGGCACTTTCCGCCGGGCAGCGCCAGCGTATCGGTCTTGCCCGTGCCCTTTATCGAGACCCTTTCCTTGTTGTGCTGGATGAACCCAATGCCAATCTCGATGCGGAAGGCGAGGCTGCGGTCGTTAAGGCGATCGCCTCCGTGCGCGAGCGCAAGGGCATTGCGGTTGTCGTTGCCCATCGGCCGAGCGCCCTCCGCGCCGTGGATTTGGTGTTGGTGATGGAAGGTGGACGGCAGCGAGCATTCGGTGCGCGTGATGAAGCGCTTTCCAAAGTCCTTAAGGGGGCAGCGATGGCATCAGGCGCTGGGGTCAAGGCCATCGAGTCTACACAGGATAACGAGCGCGCTGACATGGAGGATCCCGGTGTCCGGCATTCATCAGAACAATGACGTTTCCAGGTCCATTCGCCGGCACCTGGTGGCGGGCCTTCTGGCGAGCGTGATCTTTGTGGGAGGAGCCGGAGCCTGGGCGGCCTTCACGAATCTCTCCGGCGCGGTTGTCGCGTCCGGACACTTTGTCGTCGATTCCTATGTGAAGAAGGTGCAGCACCCGACCGGCGGGGTGGTGGGAGAAATCCTGGTGAGCGAAGGTGATAAAGTAAAAGCCGGCGACATCCTCATGCGGCTCGACGCCACCCAGACGCGCGCCAATCTCGCTGTAGTCACCAAGCGGCTCGATGAGCTGGCCGCCAACCTGGCACGACTCGAAGCTGAGCGTGACGATCTGGCGGAGATCGCCTTCCCGGACTGGCTGCTCGCCCGCAGAGATGTTCCGGACGTAGTTTCGGCAGTACATGGCGAGACGCGGCTGTTCGAATTCCGCAGACAATCCCGCGACGGAAGGCAGGCGCAGCTAGCGGAACGCATCACTCAATATGAGCACGAGATCGAGGGACTCAAGGCGCAGGAAATTGCTTGTGAGAAAAGCACCGAGATCCTCCAAAAGGAAATTGCTGCCCTGAGTGGGCTGCGCGACCAAGGCATTGTCTCGGACCAACGCTTGAACAGTCTGAAGACGCAGGTTGCCACTTTCGGCGGCGAACGCGGTGAGAAGATTGCACATCAGGCACAGACGGCAGCCCGCATAGCCGAAACGCGCCTGCAGATCCTGCAGATCGATCCGGATTTCAAGACGGAAGTCGGCCAGGAGCTCAGAGAGGTTCAGGCGCAGGTTGGGGAGTATGTTGAGCGCAAGGTGGCGGCTGAACAGGAACTGCGACGGATCGATATTGTCGCGCCGCAGTCAGGCGCCATTCAACAACTCGCAGTTCATACGGTCGGAGGAGTGATCACGCCGGCCGATCCGATTATGCTAATCGTGCCGGAAGGCGACGATCTTGCGCTTGAAGCACGAATCACCCCGAAGGACATCGACCAAATCCAGCTTGGTCACAAGGCCGTGCTGCGGATGTCAGCCTTCAATCTGAGGACCACGCCGGTATTGAACGGATATGTCAGCCGGATCGCAGCCGATCTGGCGACGGACGAAAAAAACGGCGTTTCGTATTACCTGGTGCGTCTGTCGGTTCCGCATGCGGAACTGACGAAGCTCAAGGACCTGACGCTCGTGCCCGGCATGCCGGCCGAAGCGATGATCCAGACGGGCGAGCGTACGGCGCTTTCTTATTTTGTGAAGCCGCTGTCGGACCAAATCAGTCGCGCATTCCATGAGGAATGAAAGTGATCCACAGAAATATTTTGTTATTCTTGTTGGTTGTTACGCATGCATGAGAGTCATAACCGTCTGAAAACACAACCATGCCGTTCCTCAGTTGGATTGCGCCTCTGACTCAGATACGTGGTTCCGCGGTCATTTTGCCCTTGCAAGTCGCCGCCCATTCAGTTCTTGGCCTCGAGCGCATTAAGATACCCATCATCGTACACAAAGGCTGGAAAAGAGTCCGGTGTCTTGAGCGATCCTAGGTCTGGAGACCTAGGGTGAGCCTGCAAGCACAGGGCCAGGATATGATTGAGCGTCTGCAATATTCGGACAGGTGCATAGAAAGACAGGCAGGCGCCAAAGACGCGCTTTCAACGCACTAAACCGATGCTGCGCACCCCGAGCGTCTTGCCGCCCTCGCTCCCGCCGGTAGGAATCAATCGCGAGCAGGCTGCGACTTTCATCGGCGTAAGCTCAACGACCTTTGATGAAATGGTCCAGGACGGCCGGATGCCGCAGCCACGAATGCCGAGCAAGGGGCGCATTGTTTGGGACGTCGAGGAACTTGTATTGGCGTTTCGAAAGCTCCCTCACCGCCAAATCGGAGGAGCACCAAAGCTTGACGAAGATTCGCCGCCACTAGACAATCCTTGGGATCGAAAACCACGAACATGACGGATGAGCCCGTGAAGGTCGATCTTAAGGGCGTAGTGAAGGACACTGATCGCCACGGCAATGATCGGTACTATTTTCGCGCACCGGGTCGGAAGAAG
This sequence comes from Mesorhizobium sp. M0571, assembly GCF_040320985.1. Taxonomy (NCBI): domain Bacteria; kingdom Pseudomonadati; phylum Pseudomonadota; class Alphaproteobacteria; order Hyphomicrobiales; family Phyllobacteriaceae; genus Mesorhizobium; species Mesorhizobium sp. M0571. The sequence continues at coordinate 206,471 of NZ_JAMYQT010000006.1, read as the reverse complement.
GTCCGGCTCCGTGAACCGACCGGCAGCGACGAGTTCCTCGAGGAACTGCGGTGCGCGCGCGCCGAGGTCACTTATGTTCGGCCCGGCACTCTTCCCGAGATTTGCCGGCGCCTCCCCAAGCCTTCCGAGCCAGCGAAGAAAGGCACGTTGCTGTGGCTTTGCCAGGAGTATTACCGTCGGGGCGGCACGGAAATCACCCAAGACACTATGGCGCGCCGACGAGCAATTCTGGAGCGCGTATGCGAATTACCTCATCCCCTCGAAGGTGACCCGGATCCTCAGTATCCCACCAAGGGATCTCTGCCATTCGCCGGTATGAAACGGTCTCATGTTAAGGAGATCAGGGACACCAGGCTCGACGCCCTTGGCGCGGCAAACAATATCGTAAAAGCCATCAGCGCGATGTTTGAGTGGGCAAAGGACACAGAGATTCCGGGCGTCGACTCCAATCCCGCCCGCGGCATCAGACGGCTAAAGAGCGGCGACGGCTGGCACCCATGGGACGTGTCGGAGATCGTTCAATATGAGAAGCGGCATCCGCTGGGTACCGCAGCCAGACGTGCGCTCTCGATCTTCATGTTTACTGGCCTGCGGTTGTCCGACGTCGCGATCTTCGGTCGACAGCACATCACGCTCGTCTACAACGAGGAGACCGAGCAGTGGGAGAAGTGGATCAGAATTAAGCCTGGGAAGACCAGTCGTAACAAGGATGCGGTGTTGGTGGAGCTCCCGCTTCTGCCCGAACTAGAGGCGGAACTTGAGCACACGCCCTCCGACCAGATGACCTTCCTGGTCAATGAGTATGGTCGCCCGTTCTCGGAGAACGGTCTGGGCAACAAGATGCGCCAGTGGTGTGATCAAGCTGAGCTGCCGCACTGCAGTGCTCATGGAATTCGCAAGGCCGGCGCGACGATCGCCGCTGAGAACGGCGCGACGCACGAGCAGCTGAAGGCGATATATGGGTGGACTACGTACCAGCAGCCCGACCACTACATCAAGAAAGCGCGTCGCCGGAAGGTAGCGAGAGCGGCGAAATACCTGCTGGTTATCGATCGAAAAGAGAACAAAATTGTCCCACTTTCTGAGGGGGTTGAAAGAGGTGGGACAAAAGTCGCCAAAAAATCCAATTAAATCAACGGCCACAAAAGCCAATGGTGGGCCCGGAGGGACTCGAACCCCCAACCAAGCGGTTATGAGCCGCCGGCTCTAACCATTGAGCTACAGGCCCCACGGCGCTGGATTAGTGTTTTTCCCTGAACCGCACAAGGCTTTCCGAGCAGGCGTTCCAAGGGGCTGGCAGAGATCGCCCAAATCAGCCCATATTGATAACCTATTGCACGTAGCCCATTGGACGCCGCTCAACACTCGGCTGTCTTGGGATCGCAGATCGAGGAGATTTCATGACCAGACGTATTTTGCCCCTGGCAATTGCCGCCGCAATCGCATTTCCGACGATCGCCGGGGCCGCCGATTCGCCGCCGCCACCGCGCATCGTCGTCACCGGCGAAGGCGAGGCGGCGATAGCACCCGATCTGGCTCTGCTGACGCTCAGCGTCATGCGCGAGGCCAAGACAGCACGTGCAGCGCTCGATGCCAATAACGACGCCATGGCCGCGGTGATCGCCGCGATGAAATCTTCCGGCATCAAGGAGCGCGACCTACAGACCGCGGGCATCCAGATCAACCCGCGCTATAACTACACCAACAAGCCCGACGGCAGCCAGGAGGCCGAGCTTGTCGCCTATCAGGTGACCAACACGCTTTCGGTGCGCATCCGCGACATCGACAAGACCGGTGACATTCTCGACAAGGCGGTGTCACTCGGCGTCAACCAGGGCGGCGGCATCTCCTTCTCCAACGACGATCCGGCGGCAGCCGTCACCGAGGCCCGCAAGAAGGCCGTCGCCAATGCTATGGCGAAAGCCAAGACGCTGGCCGAAGCGGCCGGCGTCGGCATCGGCCGGGTCCTGGAAATCACCGACCAGAATTTCGCACCACCGCCGATGCCGATCAACGCCAAGGCTTTCGATGCCGCCGGCGCATCGGTTCCGGTGCAAGCCGGCGAAAATTCCTATACCGCGCAGGTGACGGTGACTTTCGAACTGAAGTGATCATCGCTCGCAGCATGAAAAACCCCGGAGGATCGATCCCCCGGGGTTATTTGAGCCGCGCCCTTCCGTCCTGGCGGAAAGGGGCTCCGCTACTCTACCGGCTGCAAGTCAGCCGGCCGCAAGCCCGAAGATCTTAGCGATAGAGGACCGGACAGCCGCGGTCGTTGGCGAATACGATCACCACGCGGTCGCCATACTGGCGGCCAGCGACCTTGACCGTACGGCGGTTGATGTCGATGATGCGGATGCGGTGCAGGCCCATGCGTTCGGCCTTGTCGAGGGCACGCTCCGGCGAACAGGACCGGCGCCAGTTGCCATGACGGCGGTGTTCGCGGTAATTGCCATCGTCGTCGCCGGTATAGACGCCAACGCGCGGGTCCTGGTTGTTGCCGAAGCCGAGATAGATGCTGTCTGCATGGGCCGGGATGGCAGCAAGCGTGCCAAGGCCGACAAGAGCCGAAAGAGCCGCCATCTTGATGGTGTTGAACATTGTAATTCTCTCCTTGTTGAGGGTTTCCACCCGTTTTCTTCAAACCGATGGGAGGAGAATGCACCCGTCTGTCTGAATTTTTTACGAACCGGCCGTTCATCTCCAGTTCATGCGGCAGAAACGGGGATAGTCTCTCGCTCCTGGAACCGGTGCTATGGACGGCGGTGCTATATAGGGTGGATGGGCATAGGTGGATGGGCAACGTCCGTTTTGCCGTCGGTTCCGCGTCCTCGATTCCGGAGTGACTCCTACGGCTCGTCAGCGAGCATATGGTCGAAATAATCGTCCGGCTCGGCAAGGTCGGTCTCGCTGGCGCTGACGCGGCCGCGCATCGAGATGCCGGCCTCATGTACGGTCTCGTCGCTTCCCGACACCAGCCGGTGCCACCAATAGAGATCGCGGCCCTCGGCAACCAGCCGGTAGGCGCAGGTCTTGGGCAGCCAGCTGATGGTGCGCACATTCTGCGGCGTCAGCCCGACGCAATCTGGAACGCGCGCCAGCCGGTTGGCATAATCGGAGCAGCGGCAGCTTCCGGCGTCGAACAGCCGGCAGCCGACGCTGGTCCAGTAGATATCGCCGGTGTCTTCGTCCTCGAGTTTGGCCAGGCAACATTTGCCACAGCCGTCGCAGAGCGATTCCCACTCGACCGGGGTCATCGCCTCGAGCGTCTTGGTTTTCCAGAACGGCTTTTCCATTGTCGGCATGTGGCCCTCGGACGCGTCAAGGTCAAGCACGGCAACGCGTGCACCCTCGTCCGAACCATACGCGGGGACCATACGCCGGGACATACGAATGACATGAAGTCGCCTTCAAAACGCCGGTCAATCGCCCTGTACCACCGCTAAAACCTACAAACAGGAACCAAACATGGTTGCTGAAAGTTTGGGCGGGGATGGGACGCCACAAGGAGTGTTTATGATGAAACGCCAACCACGGATTCTGGCAGGCACGGCGCTTGGCCTGTTGATGGCGTCCGCGCCGTTAGGCGCGTTCCCGCTGCAAGGCAGTGCCGCATTCGGCCCCGCCCAGAACAGCGCAATGCTTATCCCGGCGCAGTCGAATTGTGCCGAAGGCGAGTCGGCCGAAGCCTGCGCCCAAGGCGGAAAGTCGGAGCCGGAACGGAAGCCTGGCAAGAGGCGCGACCGGCAGCAGCAAACCGAAGCGGCGCCCGCCGAACAATCGAGCGAGCCCGAGCAGAAGCCGCGCAGGAACAAACGCGAGCAGCAGCAGAGCGAATCCGCACCCGCCGAACAGCTTGCGCCTTCCGGCGAAGAGCAGGGCAATCAACGCAGGAAGAAAAACAGACAGCAGCAGCAGATCGAAGCCGCACCGGCCGACCAGCAGGCCGCTCCTGCGAACGATGATCAGCAGCAGCAAAAGCCACGCAGAAAGAAGCGTGACCAGCAACGACAGGAAGCCGCACCTGCTGAACAACCCGCCGAGCAGCTTGCCCCTGCAAACGACGATCAGCCGCTCACGCCGCGCAGGAAGAAGCGCGACCGGCAACAGCAGGAAGCCGCGCCTGCCGAACAGCCGGCCGAGCAGGCTGCCCCCGCAAACGACAACAACCAGTTGGGCAATCCGCGCAAGAGGAAGAACAAGCAGGACCAGCAGATCGAGGCGGCGCCGGCCGAACAGGCGCCGCGCAAGAAGGAACGCCCCGCCGGCGAGCCTCTCCCACAGACCGAGCCACTTCCAACCGACAAGCAAGCGGCTCCTGTCCAAGGCGAACAGCCCCAGGACCAGGCGAAAAAGCGCGGCAAGAAGCCCGTTGGGGAAGAGCCGGTGACAGGCGAACGGCAGCCCGCAACCGGTGAGCAGCCCGCCACGGGCGAACAGGCAGCACCCGCCGAGGGTGGGACCCCTGCTCAGGGCGAAGCCGCGGCCAACCCGAACGAGGCGCCCATCCTCGACAGCCAGAAGGATGTCAGGCGCAGGCACGGCAAGGACCAAGGCGGCCAAAACGCGGGTCGCCAAAATGGCGGCAAAACGGGTGGTCAGGAGAGCAACCAGCCTGTCGAGCAGAACGGCAACCAGGCGGAAGTCTCGAAACCGGCTCCAGTCGACCAGGGACCGCCGCCCACCGACGACCGGACAGCCCAGCAGGAGATCAAGCCTGAAAAGATCGCTCCAGTGACGGAGGAAAAAGGCAAGCGCATCGAGCGCTCGGCCGATTTCGAGGACGTTCGTCGTAGGCGCCGCCCGCAAGGCGCCAACGTTCTCAGGGAATTCGGCGACCGCGTCATCCTTCAGTTCAACAACCAGACTTACGTGGAAAGCAGCGATGCACCGCGCATGCACCGCGGCGCCAGAAATGTCTATTATGAGGACCTGTCGGGCGATCGCACCCGGGAAATCGTCGAGCGTGACAATGGTGTCCAGATCGTCACCATCCGCAACCGCTACGGTGATGTCATCCAGCGTTCACGCATCGCGCCTGACGGGCGCGAATATGTGCTGAGCTATGTCGACGAGCGCAACTATGACGATGATGCAGACTGGCGCGACCCGGGCGACGACCTGCCGCCGATGCGCCTTACCATTCCGCAAGAGGAGTACATTCTGGATTCCGAAGAGGTCGAGGATCCGGACGACTACTACACCTTCCTCGAACGGCCGCCGGTGGAGAGGGTCCAGCGCCTCTATTCGATCGACGAGGTCAAGCGCTCGGCCCGCGTGCGTGACATCGCCCGCCGGATCGACCTCGACACGCTCAACTTCGAGTTCGGTTCGGCTTCGATTTCCGACATCGAGGTCCAGAAGCTGGAGGGTGTTGCCAACGCCATGGAGAAGCTGCTGAAGAAAAACCCGGCCGAAACCTTCCTGATCGAAGGCCATACCGATGCAGTCGGCACGCCGGAAGCGAACCTCGCTCTGTCCGACCGCCGCGCCGAGGCGGTCGCCGAAGCTCTGACCAATGCCTTCGGCATCCCGCCGGAGAACCTGACGACACAGGGCTATGGCGAGGAGTATCTCAAGGTAGACACGTCGGGACCCAATCGTGAGAACCGCCGCGTCGCCATCCGCCGCATCACCCCCTTGGTGGCGCCGGTGGCCAGCGCCCAATAAACCGCAATGTGAACCGCGCGATTCGATCAACCATTGAATCGCGCGGTCATCAATCTTGAAACGCGCGATCACCAATCCCAAATTCTGGACAGGGCGTTCCCTGCCCCGTCCCGACTCCAGCGGGACACACGAGCCCCGCCGGTCCCCTCCCGGCGGGGTTTCGTTTTTTAGGACCTTGCAAACCGCCGCAGCCTGCCCGAAATACGGCGCTCCGACAACGGAGCCCGGAACCGCCGCATGAAGCGCCTCGAACTCGCCGTCGAATCGATCATTCTCGCCTCGCGCTGGCTGCTGGTCGTCTTCTATCTCGGACTGGGCGCGGCGCTTGCCATCTATGCCGTGTCCTTCGGCAAGAAGCTGTTCGAGTTCGTTTCCGTGGCCTTCACGCTCGACGACACCGACACCATCCTGAAGATGCTCGGCCTCATCGACGCCGCGCTGGTCGCTTCGCTGGTGGTGATGGTGATCATCTCGGGCTACGAAAACTTCGTCAGCCGCTTCGATGAAAATGACGGCAAGGTGCATTGGCTGGGCACAATCGATGTCGGCTCGCTCAAGGTCAAGGTCGCCTCGACAATTGTCGCCATTTCCTCGATCCACCTCTTGCAGGTTTTCCTGAACTCGGTCTCCTACACGACCGACCAGCTGATGTGGCTGACCGTCATTCATCTGGCCTTCGTTCTCTCGGCACTTATGCTTGCCTATATCGACCGGCTGATGGGTCTGGGCAAAGCCAAGAAGGCAGAGGAGTGAGCACGCGTCGGTGCCCGCTTGATATTTCTGTCAGTAGATACTTTGGATTTGGGTATCCGTCCGGTCGAACACCTCGTCCGGCACAAAAAAGTCGCCGGCGAGCGGACCCGTCGTGCCCGGCGCATAGGCCGATAAATCGCTGACGCCCTCGGCGCGCAGCACTTCTTCGTCGATGTAGAAATTGCCGGTCGCCTCGCGCGACGGCCTGACCAGAATGGCGTATGCGGCATCGGCCATGATGTCGGGCGAACGGCTCATCGCCGCCACCGTCGCGCCGCCCAGGAGGTTGCGCACCGCCGCCGTGTCGATGGTCGAGATCGGCCATAGCGAATTGACCGCGATGCCGTCCCTGGCGAACTCCGCGCTCATGCCCAGCGTGCACATCGACATGCCAAACTTCGCCATCGTATAGGCGACATGGTTCTTGAACCACTTGGCCTTCATGTCGAGCGGCGGCGCCAGATTCAAAATGTGAGGATTTTCCGCCAACTTCAAGTGCGGAATACACATTTTGGAGACGAGAAAAGTGCCGCGAGTGTTGATCTGGTGCATCAGGTCGTAGCGTTTCATATCGGTCTCCAGCGTACCGGTGAGCTGGATGGCGCTGGCGTTGTTGATGCAGATGTCGATGCCGCCGAACGTCTCCACGGTCTTGGCGACGGCTTCGGCGACCTGTGCTTCGTCCCGGATGTCGCACAGCGCGGGCAGCGCCTTGCCGCCGGCCTGCTCGATCTCTTGCGCCGCCGTGTAGATCGTCCCCGGCAGCTTCGGATGCGGCTCGGCGGTCTTGGCCGCGATCGTCACATTGGCGCCGTCGCGCGCGGCGCGCAGCGCAATCGCCAGCCCGATGCCGCGCGACCCGCCGGAGATGAACAGCGTCTTTCCCTTGAGCGACATCCTTGCGCCTCCCTGTGCTACTCTCTTTTCTCCTTGCGATCCTTGCCTGCACCGCCGACGGATACAAGCGCCCCTAACCCTTAGCGGTGGTGACGCTACGGAGGATCGTGGATTTCGCGGGGCGCGTTGAAACTGACGGCAACTTGGTATATATTCTATACGAGAAGGGAGAATATATAAATGGCTTTGTCGATCAAGAATATGGAGGTCGAGCAACTGGCACGTGAGCTCGCCCGCCGCCGCCGGGTATCGGTGACGGAGGCCATCCGTCAAAGCCTCGAGCGCGAGGTTGCGCGCGAGCGGCTTGTGCCGCGCGACGACACCGGTGACCTTTTTCAACGTCTGATGGCGATTGCCGAACGAGCCGCACGAATACCGGAGCGCAAAGACGCGATGAGCGACGATGAAATTCTCGGTTACGACGAGCTGGGTATCCCGACGCGATGATCATCGATTCCTCGGCGCTGGTCGCCATTTTACGCACGGAGCCGGGCTACGACCGCTTCGTTTTGGCGATCGCCCAGGCTGGAAGACGTTTGCTTCCGGCACCGACACTGCTCGAAACGACAATGGTGCTCGTCGGCCGCTGGCAGGACCAGATTATCGATCGCTTCGAAGCCTTTTTGCGCACCGCCTCGATCGAGACGATGCCCTTCACGGCCGACCACGCCGCGGTCGCTCGTCAGGCGTTCCTGCGCTATGGCAAGGGCCGGCATCCGGCAGCCCTCAACTTCGGCGACTGCATTGCCTATGCTACGGCCCGTATCGAAGCCATGCCATTGCTGTTCAAGGGCGACGATTTCCGGCTGACCGACATCGAACCGGCTGTTTGATCCACGGTTAGACCAGCACCAGGCCCTGCCGCATGGCGATGGCGATCGCATCGGTGCGGTTGGCAGCACCGAGCTTCGTCAGGATCGCCGCGACATGGAACTTCGCCGTGTGCACGGAGATGTTCAACCGCCGCGCGATAACCTTGTTGGGCGCGCCTTCGGCCAGCAGTGCCAGCACCTCGCTTTCGCGCGGCGAAAGCGTCGGCCGGACGATATGCTCGTCAGTCGGCTCCTCCTCGAACCGGTCGCTGTCATGAAAGGCAAAATCGTCATGCCGGTCGGACAGAGCGTGGCTGTCACGAGAGACACGGTAGCCCGCCGCCGCCAGCCGCGCGGCGGCGGCGATCAGCAACTCGTCCGCTGCCGCCGGCAGCACGGCAAACACTGTATCGGCCGGCCGCTGCCGGGTCGCCCGCGACGACAGCAGCACCCGGGGCATAGCGGCGTCGACGAGCCTGCCTTGCACGTCATGATCATCGACGATGGCGACATCCATCGCCCCGCTCCCGTCGACTTCGCCCGCCAGAACCGGCCGCAGATCATCGGTCGCGGCAAGAGCTGCGGACAGACTTCGCGCGCGCTCGACGTCGTCGAGGGCGATCAGCACCGTCAGCCGTCTGCCAGCGACCTCACCGCTTACCATCTATCCCTCAGCTCAGTGGCTTTTCGCCGATGGTCAAGGAGACCTCACGGTTCTCGCCGCCGCGCACCACGCCGAGCGTCACCAAGGCGCCGGCGCTGTCCGGCCCGAGCTTGCGGATCAGTTCGCGCGGGCCATGCACCGCCTCTGCGTTCCACGACACGATGATGTCGCCGAGACTGAGACCGGCCGCTTTCGCCGGGCCGTTATCGTCGAGGCTCATCACCATGGCGCCCTGTGTATCACCATTGCGGACCGGATGCAGACCCGCGCCAAGATAGCCGCGCGCCACATGACCCTTCTCGCGCAGCGTCGTGACTGCCCGCTCGATCGTCTCGTAAGGCATGACCAGCGCCCGCCGGCGCGGTCCGAACAGCAGCATGCCGATCAATCCGCCCTTGGCGTCGAGCACGGGGCCGCCCTCGAAACGGCCACCGGCATTGACGGCAAGGTTGATGCGCTGGTCGATCGTGCCGCCGCGCATCGAACGCCAGGCCGGACCGACCTCGCCGACCGTGCCGAAGGTGGCGAGCGCCGCACCGCCGCTATTGCCCGCGACGATCGCCAGATTGCCCGGCCGCACCGCATCCGCCTTGGTCAGCGACGGCATGCTCGGCGCGCCGGCCGGTTTCAAAACGGCCGTGCCGGTGGACGGGTCGCGGCCGACCAGTTCGGCCTTGACTGTTTCGCCCGAAGAAAACGTCAGCTCGATCTCCTCGCCGGCCTCGACCGACTCCTCGGCAGTGACGAAATAGCCGTCCCGCCAATGGAAAGCAGTTGCCGTGCGGTGGTGCGTCGCGAAGCTGGCCGTCGCTGGTGCCGCAGCTGCCGCTATGTCGGCAATGGCGTCGGAAAACGTGCTCAGATTGAAATCGCTCATGATTTGTCTCCTGGGTTCTTCGTGACCCAGATATCGCTCGGCAGGGCGTTCGCGAATACTCGCCTGACGGCTAGTTGGGCGTTTGACTGGCCATCTGGTCAGGTCGCGGCCGGTCTAGCCGCTCCGCACATATAGGCATCCTTCATTTTAAAAGACACGGAGCCCCGCAGATGGCCCTGCCCGCCCAGCAATTGCAATATGACGATGCCCTTCTCGATGCCTATTCGGCGACCGTCGCCGATGCCGTCGACCGCATCGGACCCGCCGTCTGCCGCATCGAGCGCGTCGGTGGCCCCGGCGGCCATGGCTCCGGTTTCGTTATCGCGCCGGACGGGCTGGTCGTCACCAACTTCCACGTCGTCGGCGATGCGCGCAGCGTGCGCGTGTCGATGCCGGACGGCGCCTCCAGGGAGGGCCGCGTGCTCGGCCGCGATCCCGACACCGACATCGCGCTCGTTCGCGCCGACGGCAGCTTTGCCGATATCGCGCCGCTCGGCGATTCCAAGCGTTTGAGGCGCGGCCAGATCGCCATTGCCATTGGCAACCCGCTCGGCTTCGAATGGACCGTCACATCAGGCGTCGTCTCGGCGCTCGGCCGCTCGATGCGTGCCTCCACCGGCCGGCTGATCGACGACGTCATCCAGACCGACGCCGCGCTCAACCCCGGCAATTCCGGTGGGCCGCTTGTGTCTTCGGCGGGCGAGGTCATCGGCGTCAACACCGCGATGATCCATGGCGCGCAAGGCATCGCCTTTGCGGTTGCCTCCAACACCGCCAATTTCGTCATCTCGGAAATCATCCGCTTCGGCCGCGTCCGCCGCGCTTTTATCGGCGTTTCCGCCGACACCACCAACCTGCCGCGCCGCGCAGCACTTTTGTCGCAAGTGTCGAGCAGCACCGCGGTGCGCCTGCGCAGCGTCGAGAAGAACAGCCCGGCGGACAAGGCTGGCCTCAGGGAAGGCGACATCATTGCCGCCATCGACGGACGGCCGGTCACCGGCGTCGACGATCTGGTGCGCATGCTCGACGCCGAGCGCATCGGCCACGAGACGCTGTGCACGGTGGTGCGCCGCTCCGGCATTACTCAGGTCACGGTGATGCCAGTGGCGCGAAGCTGAGCTCTCGACCATGATCCCGAAAAGTGGGAACCGGTTTTTCGGACAAGATCATGGTCAAACAAAAGATAGAGCCCCATCCCGATCCATCGGGATGGATGAGGCTCTATCGCGGCGCATAGATCCGGCTAAGCAGCGAGACCAGCAGCGCTGCCAGCTCGCCAGTCGGATCGAGATCCGGATCGAAAATGGTCATGTCCATTCCGGTGCAGCGCGGATCCGCCACCAGCGCCGCGAGGATGTCGACGAGATCGTCCGGATCGATGCCGGGGCTGCCCGGTGAATCCACCGCCGGCATCACTGTCTGATCGAGCGCATCGACGTCGAAATGCACCCAGTAGGGCCAGCCGGTTCGCGCCAGCGTGTTCCAGGTCTTGTCCAGGACCTTCGCCGCGCCAAGCTCACGCACGGCAAAGACGTCGATCAACGTCATCGCGGTCGAATTGATGTCCGGCCAGCCGAAGTCGGGGTTGCGGTTCTCGCGTTCGCCGATCTGTATCACCTGTTCGTCCGCCACAAGCGGTCTTGCGATATCAGGCCAGTCGGTCAGCAACGGCTCACCACGTCCGGTTGCAAGCGCAAGGTCCATGCCGGGGGCCGAGCCGAGTAAGGCGTTGACGTCGTAGTTGCCCGGATGGCGGAAATCGCTGTGACCATCGACATGGACCAGTGCAACCGGACCATATCGCCGTGCGGCAGCCAGCGCGCCAAGCAGGACGGCGCAGTCGCCGCCCACGACCAGCGGGAACTCGCCTCGTCCCAGCGCGCCGGCAACGACCTCGGCGAGTGCGAGATTGAAGCTGCGTATCGCGTTGCCGTTGCGCAGCCGGGTGCCCGGCTGTGGCTCGGTGAGATAGGCGGGCCGATCAAGATCAACCACCTTGGCGGGCGAAAGCATCTCGACCAAGCCGGCTTCGGTCAGAGCCTGCGGCGCGTGCCAGGTCCCCGGTATATGATGCGGCCGGAGCGGACGGAGGCCAAGGTTGGAAGGTGCGCGGACAAGGCAGATTTCACGCATGGAGAAGGCCCAAGATTGATGAACCCTAACCATAGACCGCAAAGGCGTGATCGGCCACGCGGCTGAAGCCTTCACGTCGCGTCTGCCGACAGTTCCTGCCAGCGGCGCTGTCTCGCTCAGCCCGCCGCGCCATCGGCATATTGCGCCAGGAATTCCGGGCGCGGCGGGATCGGCCTGATCACGTCGATCAGCACGCCGTTGGGGTCGCTGGTGATGAAATGGCGCTGGCCGAAGGGTTCGTCGCACAGCGTTCGCAGGATCGGCAGGCCGGCGGCGGTGATCCGCTCATAGATGGCATCCGGATCCCTGACCTCGAAATTGATCAGCAGGCCCGACGTGCGGCCCCGCCCTTCCTCCGGGATCGTCTCATGATCGCCCTGGACGATGCCGAGATTGACGCGGCGATCTTCGGCTGAGCGCAGATGCACGTACCAGTCGGCCTCGAATAGCGGCCTGAAGCCGAAATGCGCGACATAGAAGGCTGTCGTGCCGGCAACGTCGCCCGTCATCAGCACCGGATAATAGCTCGTCGTCCTCATCTTTCCTTCTCCTAGCGAATAACATACAGTCTGCATGTATATTGAATTAACATACAGGCTGCATGTATGCAAGAAGAATCCACGCGCCGCTCCAACCGCGATCGCACCGAAGCGACCCGCGCAGAACTCATCGCCGCGGCGCGAAAACTGTTCACCGAAAAATCCTATGCCGAGACCGGCACACCTGAGATCGTCGCAGCCGCCGGCGTCACGCGCGGCGCGCTCTATCATCACTTTGCCGACAAGCAGGCGCTGTTTGCCGCCGTGGTCGAGCAGGAGGCGCAGGCTGTCGCGGAAGAGATCGAGCGCGCTTCGCCGCCCTCGCTGCTTGCCCGCGACGCGCTGATTGCCGGCTCGGATGCCTATCTGGTCGCTATGCGCGCTCCCGGCCGCACGCGGCTCTTGCTGCTCGACGGACCGGCCGTGCTCGGCCGCGCCGCCATGGACGCGATCGACAACCGCCATGGCAACCGTTCGCTGCGCGAGGGCCTTGTCGCCGCGATGCGCTCGCAGTCCATGGCGAGATTGCCGGTGGAAGCGCTGACCGCCTTGCTTGCCGCCGCCTTCGACCGCGCAGCGCTCGCCATCGAAGCGGGCGCGTCGACCGAGGACTATCGCGCCGTTCTCATGGCGCTGATCGACGGTCTATCTCCGACTCCTCCTCAGGCACCTCGCCCGGCTCGAACTCGTTGAAGCAGCCGAGCTGGCGCTTGAACTGGTCGATCAGCCAAGCCGCCGCCGGTTTCGGACTGCGGTCGGCCCGGTGCATCGCATAGAGTGGCGAACGCACCTCGCTGAACGGCTCCAGATCCAGTTCCACCAGCCGGCCACTCGCCAGATCGTCGGCAATCAGCCAGCGCGGCAGCCCACCCCAGCCCAGCCCCTCGCGCATCAGCATATGCTTGGTACGCAGATCAGTCAGCCGCCAGGTGCGGTAGGCAAAGACCCCAAAGTCGCGCCCCTTGGTGCGCTCGGACTGGTCGGTGACAACGAGCTGAGTGTGTTCGCGCGCATCCTCGATCGCCACCGGCTTCGGCAGCAGCGCCAGCGGGTGGCTGGGCGCGGCGGCCAGCACTATCGACATGAAGCCGATGCGCACGAGGTGGACGTCGACCTCGCCCAGCAGGCCGCCAACACCGAGATCGGCGTGCCCGCTGACGACATGATCGGGGATCAGGCCGAGCGTGCCGATATGCAGGCGCAGCATCACGGTCGGAAACCGGGCCTCGAACGCCTTCAGCACCCGCACCAGCACCGGTGAGGGCAGCGCCGCATCGACCGACAACGCCACTTCGGCCTCCAGCCCCTGATGGTGGCCGTCTACGCGCGAGCGGATGCGCTGCAGCACACCCGTCATGCGCCGCGCATCCTCCAGCATCGCCCGGCCGATCTCGGTCAGTTGCGGCTCGCGCATACCCTCGCGCTCGAACAGTTTCAGCCCAAGCTGCGCCTCGAGGTTGGCGATGCCATAGCTGATAACGGACTGCGCCCGGTTGAGCTTGCGGCCGGCGGCCGAGAAACTGCCGGCTTCGGCGACGGCCACAAAGATCTGAAGTTGGTCGAGCGTCGGGTTGGGTTGCATCATAATATCCACTTTATAGATGGATAGTATAGAAAATATACCAGTTTTTCGAATGGGTCGATGGCCCCATATCCAGCGGATAAATTATTTCAACCCTGGAGAGCCCACCATGTCCATCCTTCTCGTCACATCGAGCCCGCGCGGCGCTGCCTCGCACTCGACCCGCATTGCGACTGAATTCGCTGAAAAGCTTGTCGCCGCCGACTGGTCGAACACGCTTGTCGTGCGCGACCTCGTCGCCAACCCGCTGCCGCATATCGATACGGATTATGCGACCGGCATCTACACACCCGTCGAATCCCGCACCCTGCGCCAAGCGGAAGTGGTCGGCGTATCTGACACGGTGCTAGACGAGCTGTTTGCGGCCGACACCGTCATTCTCGCCACCGGCTTCATCAACTTCAACATCTCGTCGACGTTGAAATCCTGGGTCGACCACGTCGCCCGCTCCGGCAAGAGCTTTGCTTATGGCGAGACTGGCCCGAAAGGCCTCGTCACCGGCAAGAAGGTCTACATCGTGCTGGCTTCGGGCGGCATCTATTCCGAGGGCGCCGCGGTGCAGCTGGACCACGCCATTCCTTACCTGCGCAGCGTTCTTGGCTTCCTCGGCATGACCGACGTCGAGGTCATCCGCATCGAAGGCGTCGGCATGGGCGCCGATGCGGTGGCAGCAGCACTCGCCAAGGCATCGGCCAAGGTCGACGCCATTGTGGCTGCGACCGGGAATACCGAGGGCGTCGCTGCGGCGGCGTAAAGCGTCAGCATCGTCTGAATTGAATGAGGGCAGGCGCCCAGCGCCTGCCCTTGTTTGTCGTTAGCGACAGCCTGTGGTGGACCACACAACCGCCATTGGTTATTCCGCTTGTCTGCGTTATCCGTCGCGGATGTTTCTTTCCGTTGCCACAACGCACCGTCCGGCCACCGATCTCGGTTTCTTGCTGCACAAGCATCCGGATCGCCTGCACGAGACTGACCTGTCCTTCGGCAAGGCGTGGCTGTTCTATCCCGAGGCAACCGAAGACCGTTGCGAGGCTGCACTCCTGCTCGACGTCGACCCGGTGGGGCTCGTGCGGGGCAAGGGCCAGGCAGAAGGCTTGCTCGACCAATATGTGAACGACCGGCCTTACGCGGCATCATCCTTCATGTCGGTGGCACTGAACAAAATGCTGCGGACGGCGATGACCGGCATATCGAAGGAGCGCCCGGAACTGGCCCACAGCGAACTGCCGCTGGAGGCCGTGGTCACTCCACTGCCGATGCGCGGCGGTGAGGCTCTGGTTCGAAGTCTGTTCGAACCCTTGGGCTGGACAGTCAACCTGACGCCGATCGAAGGAATCGGGTCTGCTGGGGCCCCTAGGTATGGCCATCTGAAGCTGACCGGCACGGGCCGGCTAAGTCGTCTGCTGAACCACCTTTATGTGCTCATCCCGGTAATGGACGATGCCAAGCATTATTGGGTCGGTGAAGCAGAGATCGACAAGCTGCTGTCCAAGGGAGAGGGCTGGCTGGAAAAACACCCGGCCAAAGACCTGATCGTGCGCCGCTATCTTGGCAATCGCAGGGCCTTGGCCCGCATCGCCCTGGAGCGACTGGCTCCCGAGACGGCCGGCGAGGCACAACTTGCGGAGCTGCGAGTCACGCCGGAGGAGGCGCTGGAGACGCCGATCCGGCTGAACGATTTGCGCATGGAAGCTGTGGTTCAGGTCATTCAGGCGACGGGGGCAACTTCGATTGCAGATTTGGGATGCGGCGAAGGCAAGCTACTCTATCGGCTCGTGCGCGAGCGATGGGTGCACAAGCTGTTCGGCCTCGACCCGGCCGCCCGCGAACTGGAATGGGCGGCAAAGCGTCTCAAGCTGAACGAGTTCGGCGGGCCGCCCGAGGGCCGGGTCACGCTGCTGCATGGATCGCTGACATATCGGGACAGCCGCTGGGCCGCGGTCGACGTCGCCGTGCTGGTCGAGGTCATCGAGCATCTTGATGAGGACAGGCTGCCGCTGGTCGAGCGCATCGTTTTCGGCGAGACGGCGCCGAAGTCCGTGATCGTGACCACTCCGAACGCGGACTATAATGCGTTGTTCGCCAGACTGGCCCCCGGCGCATTTCGCCACCCCGATCACCGTTTCGAGTGGAGCCGGGATCAGTTCGAAGCCTGGGCTGCCAAAATCGGAGAGACCTATGGCTATGCAACCGCCTTCAGCGGTATTGGCGCAGAGGACCCAGTTCTCGGCGCACCAACGCAGATGGCGGTGTTCACGCGATGAGGGAACCCGACAAGACCGACCTCGCCATTCCTGACTTCGCCCTCGTGGTGCTGATCGGCTCGACCGGATCGGGCAAGTCGACTTTCGCCGCCAGGCATTTCCTGCCGACCGAGATCATCTCATCGGATCAGTGCCGCGCACTTGTTTCCGACGACGAGACCGACCAGGACGTCTCTGCAGATGCCTTCGATCTGGTGCGCGAAATTGCCGGTAAACGGCTTAAGCACCGCAAGTTCACCGTCATCGATGCCACCAACGTACGAGCCGCCGACCGCAAGGCCTGGGTTGAACTGGCACGCAAGTGGCACGCTTTGCCCGTCGCAGTGGTCCTCGATCCAGGTGTCGAGGTCTGCGTCGCGCGCAACGCGGTTCGAGCCGACCGACCGTTCGGCGCCGGGGTCGCCCAACGCATGACGACCGAGATCCGCAAGGGTCTTGGCGGCCTGCAACGCGAGGGCTTCCGCCAGGTCTGGAAACTCACCAGCGAGACCAGCATCGACGCGGCCAAGGTCTCGCGCCAACCGCTGTGGACCGACAAGCGCGACGATCACGGTCCGGTCGATATCATAGGCGATATCCACGGCTGCGCCGATGAACTTCAGATCCTGCTCAGTCGACTCGGCTACAGTGTCGCTTGGTCCGAGGATCGCGACGAACGAACGGTCACCGTGATCCCGCCGGAGGGCCGCAAGATCGTTTTCGTCGGCGACCTCGTCGACCGCGGCCCCAACGCGCCGGACGTTCTGCGCATCGCCATGAGCATGGTCGCGGCCGGGACAGCCTACTGTGTCCAGGGCAACCACGAACGCAAACTCAGCCGCTGGCTGGAAGGCCGCAAGGTTACGGTCGCCCACGGCCTCCAGCAGACTATCGACCAGCTAAGTGCACAGGACCGTGGTTTGCGAGAGGCCCTTCCGGCCTTTCTCGACGGTCTGCACAGCCATGTCTGGCTCGATGGCGGAAGCCTCGCCGTCGCCCATGCCGGCCTCAAGGAGGAGATGATCGGACGCGGCTCCGGCGCCGTGCGCGAATTCGCTCTGTACGGCGAGACCACAGGCGAAACCGACGAGTTCGGGCTGCCTGTCCGCGCCGACTGGGCCGCGGCCTACCGTGGCAAGACAGCCGTAATCTATGGACACACCCCAACGCTAGCCGCCGAGTGGGTCAACAACACCCTGTGCATCGACACTGGCTGCGTATTCGGCGGCAAGTTGACGGCCTTGCGCTGGCCGGAACGCGAATTGATCGAGGTGCCGGCAATCCAGACCTGGTCGGAACCGATACGTCCGCTGGGCGGGTCCGGTCCAGGCAAACCGGCGCAGGCCGACGCCGACGGCGTGCTCGATTACCAGGATGTCTCGGGTCGCCGTTGGATCGAGACAGGACTGCGGGGTCGGATCGTCGTGGCCGAGGAGAACGCCTCGGCAGCACTGGAGGTAATGAGCCGCTTCGCGCTGTCGCCGCAATGGCTGATCTATCTGCCGCCGACCATGTCGCCCTCCGAGACCAGCAGCAAAGACGGCTGGCTGGAACGTCCGGAGGATGCCTTCGCTTACTTCCGCGAGCGCGGTGTCGCTCAGGTCGTGTGCGAGGAGAAGCACATGGGTTCGCGGGCAGTGATCGCTCTGTGCCGGAACGCGCAGACGGCGCGCAACCGCTTCGGGACCCTGGGCAATGAGACCGGCGCAATCTGGACCCGCACCGGACGTTCCTTTTTCAACGACCGCGCCATGACGGAGGGTCTGCTCGCGCGTCTCTGCGCCGAGGTCGAGGCGGCGGATCTGTGGAGGGAACTGAGCAGCGACTGGTTGCTGCTGGACACCGAGATAATGCCCTGGTCGGCCAAGGCCGGCAGCCTGATCGAAAGCCAATATGCGCCGGTGGCGACATCCTCTGCCGCTGGTTTCAAGGTCAGCCGTGATGCCCTAGCCCGTGCAATAGCGCGCGGCGTCGATGCAGCCGGCTTGAACGCACGTCTTGAGGACCGGGCTGCCCGAGCGGCCAAATACGCCACGGCCTGGGCGCCCTACGTGTGGCCAGTCTCGGGCGTCGACGACCTGAAGATCGCGCCCTTCCACCTGCTCGCCAGCGAGGGGCGTGTTTGGTTTGACCAGGACCACGTCTGGCACATGACGCTCGCGGACCGTCTGGCCGCTGACGATGGCGTGGTCACGCCAACGCGGTGGCGAACGGTTGATCTGGTCGACGGCAGCGCCTGTGCGGAGGCCGTGTCGTGGTGGGAGGCGCTGACTGGCTCAGGCGGCGAAGGCATGGTTGTCAAGCCGCGCGACTTCGTCAGCCGCGGCAAGAAGGGGCTCATCCAGCCGGCGCTGAAGGTCCGCGGCCCGGAATACCTGCGCATCATCTATGGCCCCGAATATGACGCGCCGGACAATCTCATCCGCCTGCGAGAACGCGGCCTGGGCGGCAAGCGCAGCCTGGCACTCAGGGAGTTCGCGCTCGGTCACGAGGCGCTGACGCGATTTGTCGCCAAGCAGCCGCTACGCCGGATTCACGAGTGTGTTTTCGCCGTACTGGCGCTGGAGAGTGAGCCAATCGATCCAAGGCTGTAGTAACGATCTACCCGAAGATCTTCTCGCCTTGCTCATCGACCAGCTGGATGCCCTTCTTGATCGAGACGTCGACGGCGTCGTCGAGCCCGGCAAAGCGGTCGGCGCGGATGAATTTGTGCTCCTTCATCACGCCGTCGATCTCCTTCAAAACCACGCCGCAGGTCTGGTATTGGCCCTCCGCCTTGTAGGGCGTGGCGCTGATCAAAAATCCCTTGTGCTCGATCTGCTTTACCGGCGCCGCTGTCTTTGGCTCAGCGGCCTCGTTGCCGCCGCCGAAAAGACGCTTCAGAAAAGACATGGGGTAATCCTCCAACGGCAATCATCCTGCACCACATAGCGTGGTGCAGGATGATTTTCAGTACCGGTCCTTGGCCGAGCGGGCAAGGGCCGCAGCTGGCTTGGCAGTCAGAGGTCAGTCGCGTGACAGCGCTTCCAAGGCCTCTGCGGCAGCTTCCAATATGCTGATTGCCTCGGCCTGCTTTCCTTCAGGCGCATCGACGATTTCACCGAGCGCGGCGCGCAGCCGGTGGCGCACGGCGCGGAACTCGTCGCGCTTTTCCGAGCGGCCGCGCCGGCCACCATCGCCGTCGTCGTTCCAGCCGAACCAGTCGCGCGCCTTCGCCATCTTCCGGCCGAAGCGCTCGAGATGGTCGAGCACGCGGTCGACCATCTCGCGATTTTCATTGAGATGCGCCTGCCCCGCCTCGGTGATCGAAAACACCTTCTTGTTGCCTTCCGCCGAAGAAACGGCATAGCCGGCCTCTTCCAGGAAGGTCAGCGTCGGATAGACCACGCCGGGGCTTGGGCTGTAGACGCCGCTGGTGCGCTCCTCCAGTGCCTTGATGATGTCGTAGCCGTGACGCGGCGCATCGGCCAGCAGCGAAAGCGTGATCAGCTTGAGATCGCCGTCGGCCAGCATGCGCCCGGCGCGGAACATGTCGCCCGGCCCGCCGCATCTGCCGCCTCTCATGCCATGCCCGAACGGGCCGAAGCCGCCGCCGCGTCCGCCGAACTTGCCGGCCGTATGCATGAAAACGCGTTCGGCGCGTTCGCCAAAATGATGATGTCCGAAATGTTTGTGCATCGTCTGCTCCTTGAGTTATGTCTTACGATATATCTCAATTAGCTACCCGCGATGGCCTCGTCAAGATATATCTTACGATGTATCTGAAGATAGCCCGGCCGGAATGATTTCTCAAGCGACGGCAGCCAGAAGGCACATGAGGGTCGGGACCGCTCCGTAAGCGTCTCCGATGCAAACGAATACCCGTCACCAGCGGCCTTTGCGCCGGTTCCAGGCATAGAGAAGATCGGCGAAGCGATCATAGGCATAGCGCGTCAGAGGCAGTGCGGCGGGATTGCCGAACAACCTCGCCAGCCAGCCTTCGCCGGGTGTCGCCCGCCACACCGCAATGGCAACGTCGGCGCCGACCAGCAATTTGCGGTCGGCGTCGGTCGCATGCAGCCGGCGCCGGATGTCCTCCAGCCCGATACGGTATCCGGCCAGCGCCGCCGGTTCGGCATTGATGTCGCGAAATTCGATTCGCCCGGCCTTGATCGCCTCGATCAGCCGTCGTTTTTGCCGGCTGATGCCGGCATCGCAGACGGGGCAGCGCGTATTGTACCAGACGGTCAGCAGAGGCTCGGCCATGTTTCGAAACGGCACCTGAGGGACGCGCACGGATTATCCGAGAAATGCCGTTGCGCCGCAACGTGACACGATACCGGCGGAATGGCCGGCTTCGCTGATGCATGTCGCCCAAAGGCTACGCAGCGGTTTTGCGATAACGACATGCATAAAAGAGCTTAAAGCGCGTCGCAAGGGCCGTTCAGCGCGACGCGCTTCAGGAGCAGCGGCTCACCCGAGCGAGGTGATGATCTCGCGATAGGCATCCTCCGGGAAAGCCTTGAGCGTCCGGGTCCTGACGTTGCCAGCCGTCGCCAGCATTAACGAGAAACGAGCCAAGACGGCATCGTCGGGCGCTTCGACCACCGCCACCATGTCGCAATCCCCCATGGTGAGATAAAATGCCTTGAATGATCCGCCCATGTCCCCCAACATCTTCTTGGCGGCATCGAGCCGCTTCGGCGACTCGCGCACATTTTTGGCGCCTTGTTCCGTCCAGTTGATCAGCACGATGTAAGTTGTCATGGCACACCTCCCTCCGGGGCCACGGAGCACGGCGTCAACCGCCGGGGCGGGCATCCGGGTTTGTCGCCCAGAAATGCATCCGATACGAAATTATCCTCCCGCAAGCCGCAGGCCGCAAGAGCGATAGCGTCGAATAGCCGATCGCCTATGCACAAAAAAGGGCGCCGACGGCGCCCTTTGAATCCCTAACCCTTGTTGGCCTCAGCTGTCGAGGAAGCTTCTGAGCTTGCGCGACCGGCTCGGGTGCTTGAGCTTGCGCAGCGCCTTGGCTTCGATCTGGCGGATGCGCTCGCGGGTGACCGAGAACTGCTGGCCGACCTCTTCAAGCGTGTGGTCGGTGTTCATGCCGATACCGAAGCGCATTCTGAGCACGCGCTCTTCGCGCGGCGTCAGCGAGGCCAGCACGCGCGTCGTCGTCTCGCGCAAATTGGCCTGGATCGCCGCGTCGATCGGCAGGATCGCCATCTTGTCCTCGATGAAATCGCCGAGATGCGAATCCTCCTCGTCGCCGACCGGCGTTTCGAGCGAGATCGGTTCCTTGGCGATCTTCAGCACCTTGCGCACTTTTTCCAGCGGCATTGCGAGCTTTTCCGCCAGCTCTTCCGGCGTCGGCTCGCGACCGATCTCATGCAGCATCTGCCGCGAGGTGCGCACGATCTTGTTGATCGTTTCGATCATGTGCACCGGAATGCGGATAGTGCGCGCCTGGTCGGCGATCGAACGGGTGATCGCCTGCCGGATCCACCATGTCGCGTAGGTCGAGAACTTGTAGCCGCGGCGGTATTCGAATTTGTCGACCGCCTTCATCAGCCCGATATTGCCTTCCTGGATCAGGTCGAGGAACTGCAGGCCGCGATTGGTGTATTTCTTGGCGATGGAGATGACGAGGCGCAGATTGGCCTCGACCATTTCCTTCTTGGCGATCGCGGCTTCGCGCTCGCCCTTCTGCACCTGGTTGACGATCTTGCGGAATTCCTGGATCGAAATCGCCGTCTCGGTGGCGAGGTTCTGGATCTCGGCGCGCAGGTCGTGGATCGCGTCCTTCTCGTTCTTGGTGAATTCCTTCCAGCCGCGCGAGGTCAGATTGCCGATCGAGCGCGTCCAGTTCGGATCGAGCTCCGAGCCCTGATATTCCTTGAGGAACTCTTCGCGGCGCACGCCATAGCTTTCGGCCAGCCGCAACAGCTTGCCCTCGTTCTGCACCAGGCGCTTGTTGATGTCGTAGAGCTGCTCGACCAGCGCCTCGATGCGCGCCGTGTTCAAGGACAGCGACTTCACCGCCTTGATCAGCTGGTCCTTCAGCTCCTTCAGCCGGCGGTCCTGACTGGGCGACAGCGTTCCGGCGGCGGCCAGCCGGTTCTCGACCTGCTGGTCCTGCAGCTTGCGCAGCTTCTTGTAGGTGTCGGCAATGACGTCGAGCGTCTCCATCACCTGCGGGCGCAGTTCCGCTTCCATCGCCGCCAGCGACAGGCTCGCCTCGTCCTCGTCTTCCTCGTCGTCATCCACCAGGCCACGGGTGTCGCCGCC
The DNA here is from genome assembly GCF_040320985.1 of Mesorhizobium sp. M0571. Taxonomy (NCBI): domain Bacteria; kingdom Pseudomonadati; phylum Pseudomonadota; class Alphaproteobacteria; order Hyphomicrobiales; family Phyllobacteriaceae; genus Mesorhizobium; species Mesorhizobium sp. M0571. The sequence continues at coordinate 184,028 of NZ_JAMYQT010000006.1, read as the reverse complement.
GACATTGGTAATGTCGTCCTCGTCCTCGCGCGAACGGCGCGGCTTTTCCTCGGTCTTGGCTTCCTCGATACGCTCGACCACCGGCGCCTGCTTGGCCTCCGGCCCGGCATAGGTCGCCTCGAGGTCGATGATCTCGCGCAGCAGGATCTTCGATTCGTTGAGCTCGTCGCGCCAGATGATGATGGCCTGGAAGGTCAGCGGGCTTTCGCAGAGGCCCGCGATCATCGTCTCGCGGCCGGCCTCGATGCGCTTGGCAATCGCGATCTCGCCCTCGCGCGACAGAAGCTCGACCGAGCCCATCTCGCGCAGATACATGCGGACCGGATCGTCGGTGCGGTCGGTCGGCTCTTTCTTGGTCGTGGTGGCGGCAACGGCGGTGCCGGTCTGCTCGGCAAGCTCGTTGGCATCTTCCTCGGCATCAGCTGCGGTATCGGCGGCTTCGGGCTCCTCGCCCTGCTCGTCGTCCTCGACCACGTTGATGCCCATGTCGGAAAGCATGGCCATCGTGTCCTCGATCTGCTCGGACGTCACTTCCTCCGAGGGCAGCACCGAATTCAGCTCGTCCATGGTGACATAGCCGCGCTTCTTGGCGGCTTTGATCATCTTCTTGACAGCATCGTCGGAAAGGTCGAGCAGAGGGCCATCGGTCGCGGCCTCGCGTTCGGTCTCGACTTCTTCCTTTTCTTTTGTCGCCATAGTCTTTATTTTCTCCAAGCGGCTGAGTATCAAAGCCGCGTAAGCTGCTAGTCCGGTCAAATTGGATGCGCTCCTTCCAGAACGCGCTTTACCGGGCCAGTAACTGCATCTCTCGTTAAGTCCAGATTAACCCTGATATCTGTGGCAAGCTGACCGCCTGTCCAGTGATCAGTACCTTACATCGCTGCATTCCCGTCGATGCCGGGCGGGTTAACGTTTCGAATCGACCTGATTCCGCCATTCTGCCGGAAGGTCAAGCGCCTCTCGCATGATTCGCATGAAAAAAGCGAATCAATTACCCGACTTAGAGCACCGCACGCCCGATTCAACGCGCAAGCACGTCCTTACATTTCAGTCTTCTGGAGGCTTCTGTCTAAACGCGCCCAGCCCTGCCCGACGATACGCCAAACCCTTCGATCAGCGCTTCCGTTGCCTGCACATCACGAAATTGCGCCTGGATTTCGACCAGGTGCCGATAGTTTTCGTCCGTGGGATCGCTGGCGAGCGCTGCTTCCGCCTGCTTCAGCTCCTTATGTAAGGTGCGCGCGCTGCGCTGCAAGTGGAGAGCCTGGCTGAACGCATCGCGGGCATCGTCGAGTGCCGCTGTTTCCAGCGCCGGCCATTGCCGCGCCCGCTTGATCAGCGTCACCGCGCGCTGCCAGATCTCGCCGCAGCCGGCCCGCTCGATCGTCGCGATCACTGCGTTGCGGTCGTTGGCCATATCATGCGCCATGGCGTCGAGGATCGCCGCATGCAGCCGCTTCAGATCGGAGTTGGCGAGATCGAGGAACTCGACATGGGCGAAATTCTCGTCGATCAGCACGGGATGGTTGACGAGGGCCGCAATGATCGTCGCCTCGCGTACCGACATGCCCTCGCCGCCGCGCTTGACCAGCGCCGAGCGGCCGAGACTTTCGGTGATCGCGGTGCGCCCACCGGCATTGCCGCCGCGCGCAAATTGTCCGCCGGGTGCTGAAGCCCTGCCTTGGAAACGCTCGCCGGGCCGTCCGTCCTGACGCCCCTGGCGTCCGCGCTGGGCACCGAAGAAGCTCTGCACCCGCTCGCGCATTTCCTGTTGGTAGTGATAGCGAAGGCTCTCGTCTCGGATGCGGCTGGTCAGTTCGCGCAGCGTCTTTTCGAGTTCGGCCCGCCGTTCCGGCGTGTCGAAGATGCCGCCGGCCGTCTCGCGCATCCACAAGAGATCGGCGAGCGGCCGCGCGTCGGAAAGCACGGCGCGGAACGCGTCCGGCCCTTCGGCCTTGACCAGATCGTCGGGATCCTTGCCCTCCGGCAGCAGGGCGAAGCGCACCGAGCGGCCCGCCTGGACCGCCGGCAGTGCCATGTCGGCGGCGCGCCACGCAGCCTTCAGCCCGGCCTGGTCGCCGTCGAAGCACAGCACCGGCTCTCCGGCCATGCGCCATAAAAGTTCGAGCTGGTTTTCAGTCAATGCCGTGCCGAGCGGCGCCACCACGTTCTCGAAGCCGGCCTGCGCCAGCGCGATCACATCCATGTAGCCTTCGACGGCAATGACCGTGCCGCCCTTGGCCAGCGCCCCCTTTCCCAGCGCTTGGCGCGCCCGAGCGAAATTGTAGAGCACGTTGCCCTTGTGGAAGAGCTCCGTATCGGGCGAGTTCATATATTTGGCCAGCGCATCCGGCGCCAGCGCCCGCCCACCGAAGGCGATGATCTTGCCCCTCGAATCGGGGATCGGAAACATGATGCGGTCGCGGAACCAGTCGTAGGAAACCGGGACGTCGTCGCCATGGCGCACCAGCCCGCACGCCTCGATGTCGGCCTTGGGGATACCCTTGGCGGCAAGATGCTCCTTCAGCGCATTGCGGCTGTCGGGTGCATAGCCGAGACGGAAGGACTGCTGCGTCGCCGGCGTCAGCCCGCGGTCGCGCAGATAGGCGCGTGCCTTTGCCCCTTCCGGTCCCTGCAGCCGTTCCTGGAAGAACACCGTCGCCATCTCCATGACATCGGTCAGGCTGGCGCGTTCCTTTTCGCGCCGTTCCTCATCGGCGTCGCGAACCGGCATCGGCACGCCGGCCATGTCGGCGATCTTCTCGACGGCCTCGGGAAAGCTCATCCCATCGAGTTCGGTCAAGAACTTGAAATGGTCGCCCGAAACCGAGCAGCCGAAACAGTGATAGCGGCCCTTCTTGTCCTCGCAATGGAAGGACGGGCTCTTTTCGCCATGGAATGGACAGCACGCCCAATAATCGCCGCGCGGCGCGTTGGTCTTCTTCCTGTCCCACGCGACGCGCTGGCCGATCACCGAAGAAATCGGCACGCGGTCGCGGATCTCATCGAGGAAAGCAGGCGGAAAGCGCATGGGGGGACAGCTCGTTTGGCCTCCATATAATCACGCCGGCGGAGTGCGACGACTCCTAATGGCGACCATACCCGGTTTTCACAGGGCGCACAAAGAAAAGGCGGCCACTGCGGGCCGCCTTCTGGATGATTCACTGCGTGGCGATGGCGCCGAAGATCAGGCCGGAGAGCACGCTGACCAGCAGATAGTCGTTGCCGACCCGGATCCACTCCTGACCGGGACCGGGGCGGCGCAGGCCATAGTGGCGATAGTCGCGGATCGGCTGATGGCGCTTCCAGCTGGAGTATCTCTGGCCGTTGCGCCAATGGCTGCGCTTCACGACGACCTTCTTCTTCACTACGACGCGCTTGTTCACGTCGACATGCTTGTTCACGTCGACATGCCTGCCGGGCTTTTGCCAGTCGACCTGGCTGTAGTTCGACCGCGGCGCGTTTGGTGTGTTCAGCGGTGCAGCCTCGCCCTGCAACGCCGTTGCAGCCAGCATCGAGAAGGCAATGGCGGAAAGAACGATGCGTTTCATGACGGGTACTCCTTGGTTGATGCCTATGGAATAGAGCCGGAAGGATGAACCGAAACTGAACGCAGGGATTACATTTTCGTAATGATTACTTGCATTTAGAATGCCTAATTCAGTATTACCTTTAGAGCGGGCGTCCGAACTGGGCTGCGTGACCCTCCGCGCCCCCGCAGGCAATGCAACCATTTTGCCAGCCATCCATTTCCGACACGCCCCGTCGCGTGCCAACGCTCGTCCGAACCGGGCAAAATTTATTATTCGGCTAAAATAAATCGGAGTAATATCAACTTCTGCAATGTCCACGATTCGCACCCACTTTTGCCCCTTTGACTTCACGGCGCCCGCGTCGCTGGTACCTGTCGGATTGCGGGGCTGGGCATGAGCGGCTCCGTCGTTTTACTGCACCTTGCCGGCGCGGTCGCACTGATGCTGTTCGCCACCCGTTTGGTGAAGACCGGCGTCGAGCGCGCCTATGGCGACGTGCTGCGCCACAAATTGCGCGCCACCATGCGCAATCCCTTCATGGCGGTTCTGGCCGGCTGCGGCCTGGCGGTCGCGCTGCAGAGCTCGACCGCCGTTACCTTGCTGGTCGGCTCATTCGCCGGCTCCGGCATCGTCAGCGGCATGTCGGGCCAGCTTGCGGTGCGCGGCGCCGAGATCGGCTCGGCGCTGGTGGTCAAGCTGCTCACCTTCGATCTGTCGCTGCTGGTGCCGATCTGCCTGGTCGCCGGCACCGTCATGTTCATGGCCACCGAGCGGCGCGACTGGCGCCAGTTCGGCCGCATCCTGGTCGGCATCGGCCTGCTGCTTCTGTCGCTGGAGATGATCGGCCAGGCGTCGGAGCCACTGCGCCAGAGCACGCTGATGCCGCTCATCGTCGATTACTTCTCCGGCGATCCGGTCACCGCCTATCTTCTGGCGGCGTTGGTCACCTGGCTGTTCCATTCCTCGATCGCCGCCGTGCTGCTGATGGTGACGCTGGCCAGCCGCGGTTTCATCCCGCCCGAACTCGGTATCGTGCTGGTGCTCGGCGTCAATCTCGGCTCTTCGATCATCGCGCCGCTTCTAACCCGCAACGCAGAACCCGGCGTTCGCATCGTGCCGATCGGCAATCTCCTGATGCGCGGCATGGGCTCGCTGATCATGCTGATTCTGTTCCTGACGTTCAAGCCGCCGGTCGCCTTTTTGGGCAGCACCGTGCCCGACCAGATCGTCAATGCTCACATCGTCTTCAACATCCTGATCCTGATCGCCGGCCTGCCGCTGGCGAGCCTAGTCTATCGCGCCTCGGAAAAGATCGTGGCGCTGGGCACCAAGCCGGAGCTGGCCAACGCGCTCGACGTCGTCGAGCTTTCCGCGCTCAACGACAGTGCGCTCGACGTGCCAAGCCAAGCACTCGCCAACGCCACCCGCGAGGTGGTACGGGTCTGCGAGACGGTCGAGATCATGCTGAAGCGGATCATCGAACTCTATGAGAGCGCCGACGCCGACAAGATCAGCGCGCTGGCCGCACTCGACGACCGCGTCGACAGGAAGCACGCGGCGATAAAGCTCTATCTGGCCAAGGTCACCAAGAACCCGCTGAGCGAGGACGAGGCACTGCGCTGCCAGGAGCTGATCGGCGCCTGCGTCAAGCTGGAGCAGGTCGGCGACATCATCGTGCGCAACATGCTGGTCCACGTGAAGAAGAAATTCGAGCGTGGGCTGGAGTTCACGCCGGAAGGCTGGCGCGAGCTTTGCGCCTTCCATGCTTTGGTGCTCGACAACGCCAGGCTTGCCTTCAACGTGCTGGTTTCGCGCGATGCTGAAACAGCTCGCCAGCTGGTGCTGGAAAAGGACCGGCTGCGCGACCGCGAGAAGGAAACCAGCCAGAGCCATTTCGTGCGGCTGCGCGACGGCACCGCCAAGAGCGTCGAGACCAGCTCCATCCACCTCGACACCATCCGCGACCTCAAGCAGATCAACTCGCTGCTCGCCTCGATGGCCTACCCCGTGCTTGAGGAACGCGGCCTGCTCACCGGTTCGCGCCTGAAGGCGGGATAGGTTCGGCTTGCACAACACAGCCCAAACGTCGGCGCGGAAACTGCGTCAAGCCAAACACACGATAATTAACCTTTGCTCCGCCTTCCCGTACGTCGGCTAAGAGATCGGTTCCGATTACTGGGAGATAGTCAATCGATGGATACCCATTCGCGCAGCTTCGCCAAGGCGCTATCCTGGCGTGCCACCGGAACCATCGACACAATGATCATCTCTCTGGTGGTCACGGGAAGCATCAAGCTCGCCGCGGCCATCGGGCTGACCGAAGTCGTCACCAAGTCGCTGCTCTACTATCTCCACGAACGGGCGTGGCTGAAAATTCCCTACGGGAGGAAGACGGCCGCGTAGTTTTTGCCGGCGCGGCAGGCCCCTGGCTGACGATCAAGAAAAGCTAAAGCGGCGTCGACAATTTCTGGATTGCCCGCTGCCCTCATCCATGGTTTGAGGCCATCCTATCCGAGGATCGCCTTCCCGCCATGCTTCCCCTCATTGCCCTGTTCATTGCCGCCTTCGCCTTCGGCACCACCGAATTTGTCATCGCCGGCGTGCTGCCGCAGGTGGCGAATGGACTTGGCGTCTCGATCCCGACCGCCGGCTTCCTCGTCTCCGGCTATGCCGGCGGCATTGCAGTCGGCGGCCCGCTGCTGGCGCTCGCCACCAAGAGGCTCTCCCGCAAGGCCCTGCTGCTTGGACTGACTGCAGCCTTCACCATCGGCCAGGCGGCCTGCGCGCTGGCGCCGGACTTCGCCTCGATGTTGCTGTTACGGATTGCGGTGGCCGTGGCGCACGGCGCCTATTTCGGCGTTGCCATGGTGGTGGCCGTCGGCCTTGTGCGCGAAGACCAGCGCGGGATGGCGGTGGCGCTGATCCTGTCCGGCCTCACAGTATCGAACGTCATCGGCGTGCCGGCCGGCACAGCAATCGGCAACATCTGGGGATGGCGTTCAACGTTCTGGGTGATGTGCGCGCTGGGCGTGGCGGCCTTCGCGGCCATCAGCGCCCTGCTGCCGCGCAAGACGGGATCGTCGAGCCCGTCCGTCAGCCTTGGCAGCGAGGTACGCGTGCTCGCGCGCCAGCAGGTCTGGACCTCGCTCATCATCATGCTGATGCTGATGATCGGCCAGTTCGGCCTGTTCACCTACATAACGCCGACGCTGCTAGAGGTCACCGGCCTCGACGAGAAATGGATACCTTGGGTGCTCTTGCTCAATGGCGTCGGCGCTACGATCGGCGTCTTTGTCGGCGGGCGGCTCGCGGACTGGAAGCTGATGCCGTCGCTTATCGCCATGCTTTTCCTGCAGGCGGTGATGCTTGCCTTAATCTATGCCGTCAGCCCTTATCCACTGCCGATGGTGACGGCGATCATCATATGGGGCGGCCTTAACTTCGCCACCGGCACGCCGATCCAGACCCGCATCCTTACCTGGACCGCGGACGCCTCCAACCTTGCCTCGTCGCTCATTCCATCGGGCTTCAATGTCGGCATCGCGCTCGCCGCATCGCTCGGAGCGGCCATGCTCAATGCCGGCTACGGCTACCGCAGCCTGCCGGTGGTTGGCGCGATCGCCATGCTGGTCGCGGTCGCGGTCGCGATTGCCTCGCATGTCTGGGAATGGCGCAGCAGGGCTGCGCCGCCGCTGCCGACTGCCGCCGAATAGGGCTACAGATCGATCCTGTAGCGCAGGCTTTCGGCGCCGCCATAGGCGGCGTCCTCGAAGAAACGCCCGACAAGCCGGCCACCATTGCCCAGAACAACCTTCTGCGAGGGCACATTGTGCGGCTTGCAGGTGATCTCGACGAAGGGCAGGCCAACCGCCCTCGCCTCGCCCAACATCAGCCGCAGCGCCTCGGTCGCATAGCCGCGTCCCCGTCTCCACGGCACCACCGCGTAGCCGATGTGGCCGAGCACGTGCGGCGGCAAAGCCGCGGTGCCGGGCTGCCAGCGCAAGCCGATCGAGCCTGCGACTTCCCCGTTCCATATCCAGCGCCGGAATCCAGGCAGCCGCGGCATTTTCGTGCCGTCCGGCAAAGCGATCGGCGGCCCTTTGGCGCCGGGATCATCGAGATCGGCAAGAAAAGCCGTCGGATCCCTTTCGATAGCCGCAAGCTGCTCGCGTGTAGCCTCACGCAGCCGCACATTGTCCGGCGACCAGCCGCGCTCGAGGGCCGCCTTGTAGGACGGCAGGTGTTCAAACGCCGGTTTGACGAGTTCGATCATGATGCACGAGCGATTGGCTGCCGCCAGATTTGCGGGCAGGACAGCAAGGCCTTCCGCAGCCTACTGAAGCAGGCTCTTGACGATGCCGCTCGCCTTGGAGAAATCCATCTGGCCGGCGTATTTTTCCTTGAGCGCCGCCATCACCTTGCCCATGTCCTTGACACCGCTGGCGCCGGTCTCGGCGATGGCGGAACGGACGGCGCTTTCCGTCTCGGCCTGGCCCAGTTGCGTCGGCAAAAAATCGCGAATGATGGCCATCTCGTCGCGCTCCTGCGCTGCAAGCTCCGGCCGCTTGCCGTCGTCGAACGCCTTGGCCGATTCCTCGCGCTGCTTCACCATCTTGGCCAGGATCTGCAGGATTTCGTCATCGCTGGCCGGCTCCTTGCCGGCGCCGCGATTGGCGATGTCGCGATCATGAATGGCCGCCTGGATCAGCCGCAATGTCGGCAGCCGGCGCTTGTCCTGCGACTTCATCGCGCTCTTCAGGGATTCGGCGATTTTGCCTCGCATGGTGCTTTCTCCTTCGAATGCGGCGGACAATAGCCGTGCCGAAAGCCCAAGGCAAACTCGATAGCGTCCGGCAAACCGCTGATATTGTTCCACGAAATAAATCCAGACTCGTACGGCGCGGCATCATTGACCGCCTTGGCGCCTTCCCCTATGTACTGGGCCTTGCATGAACTGAATTTTTGTTGCGCGCCGAGGCTGTGAGATTGCCGCTTCGCGCCTTTTGTTGCGCCGATTGAGGGGCGCAGCCTTTAGGAGTGCCGCCATGGCAACGATGACCGCCCCTTGGGCCACCGAGAAGCCGACCGCCCTGCTGGTGCTGGCCGACGGCACCGTCATCGAGGGCCGCGGTCTGGGCGCCACCGGCTCCTCCGTCGCTGAGGTCTGCTTCAACACTGCGCTTACGGGCTATCAGGAGATCCTTACCGACCCCTCCTATGCCGGCCAGATCGTCACCTTCACCTTCCCGCATATCGGCAATATCGGCACCAATGACGAGGATATCGAGGACCTCAACCCGCTGGCCCGCGCCGGTGCCGTCGGTGCCGTCTTCAAGGCCGATGTCACCAACTCGTCGAATTATCGCGCCGCAACCGGCCTCGACCAATGGCTGAAAAAACGCGGCATCGTCGCACTTTCGGGCATCGATACCCGCGCGCTGACCGCGCTGATCCGCGAAAAGGGCATGCCCAACGCCGTCATCGCGCACGCCCCCGACGGTATCTTCGACGTCGACGATCTCCAGCGCCGCGCCGCCGCATGGTCGGGCCTTATCGGGCTTGACCTGGCCAAGGAGGTCACCTCCGGCCAATCCTCGGTCTGGCGCGAGACGCCCTGGATTTGGAACGAGGGCTTTGGCGAACAGGCCGATCCATCGATGCACGTCGTTGCCATCGATTACGGCGTCAAGCGCAACATATTGCGCCTGCTTGCCGGCCTCGGCGCCAAGGTCACCGTGGTGCCGGCCAAGACCGGCGCCGAGGAAATCCTGGCGATGCGGCCGGACGGCATTTTTCTGTCCAACGGCCCCGGCGATCCGGAAGCCACCGGCGACTACGCCGTTCCGATCATCCAGGATCTGTTGAAGACCGATATCCCGCTGTTCGGCATCTGCCTCGGCCACCAGATGCTGGCGCTGGCGCTGGGCGGCAAGACCGCAAAAATGCATCAGGGCCATCACGGCGCCAACCATCCAGTCAAGGACCACACCACCGGCAAGGTCGAAATCGTCTCTATGAATCACGGCTTTGCCGTCGATGCCGACTCATTGCCGAGCGGCGTCGAGGAAACCCATGTCTCGCTATTCGACGGCTCGAATTGCGGCATCGCGCTCACCGGAAAGCCGGTCTTCTCGGTCCAGCATCATCCGGAAGCCTCGCCCGGCCCGCAGGATTCGCACTATCTGTTCCGCCGCTTCGTCAACCTGATCCGCGAAAAGCGTGGCGAGCCGGCACTGGCCGAGCGCTGCTAGAACATTGTGTCAAAACGCATTCGGCTGACGATGCCGGCGAGGCAGAACGCCACGTTTCATTTTCCGGTCCTAGCGCAGATCAAGCCTCGTCCGTCACCGCTTCCACCGCTTCCTGCGCATGCATGCGTTTGACTTCCTTCGGCGTCGGCTTGGCCACTTTTGTGACGAACGCGATGAGCGCCAGAGTCAGGAAAATCGCGCCAAGCAGATAGGGAGCCCCGCCGAAAACCACCGGCGCGTCCGAACCGGTGAACCAGGAAAAGATCGCCGTATAAAGCAGCGGGGTGATGATCGACGTGATCGAGAAGATCGAGGTCATCGCGCCCTGGAGTTCGCCCTGCGCTGAAGGCGGCACCTTGGCGGCCGCCAAGCTTCTGAGCGGCGGGTCGGCCAACGCCTCGAGACATCCGACAACGATCACTGCATAGATCATCCAGCCTTGCGACGCGAACGCATAGCCGAAGGCGCTGAGTGCCGTAAATGCCAGACCGATCACCGCCGTCCTCCACTCGCCGAGCTTGGGGATCACGCGCGGCAGGACCGTCGCCATGACGATAGCCCCGCACAGGCCGAAGGCGCCGAGCGAGAAGCCGATCTGCTGTTCGCTCCAGCCATAGCGGTAATTGGAGACGAACGACCAGACCGCGGGATACATCATGTGTCCAAGCGTCATCAGAAAGAAGACAAGCCCGATCCAGCCGATGCCTTCGTAGTTGCGCATCTGGATGAGCGTGCCGACCGGGTTCGCGCGTTTCCACTCGAAGCGGCGACGATGCTTGCTATCAAGCGTTTCCGGCAACAGAAACAGCGCGATCAAAAAGTTTACGAAAGCAAGCCCGGCGGCGAAATAGAACGGAACGCGCGGCCCGAACGTGCCGAGCAACCCGCCCAGAACCGGACCGATAACGAAGCCGACGCCGAAAGCGATGCCGAGCAGGCCGAAATTCTTCGCACGGTTTTCGTCGGTCGAGATGTCGGCAATGAACGCCGACGTCGTGGAATAGCTGGCGCCGGAAACGCCGGCCAGCACGCGGCCGATGAACAGCATCGGATAGGACCAGGCGATGGCGCAGATCAGATTGTCGATAGCGAACGTCAGCACCGAGGCGAGCAGAATCGGCCGCCGCCCGAACCGGTCGCTCAACCCGCCCATCACCGGTGCGAAAACGAACTGCATCGCCGCATAGACGAAGAACAGCCAGCCGCCCTCGATAGCCGCCTCACTGATGCCGACGCCGGTCAATTCCCTGAGATAGGCCGGCAGCACCGGCATAATGATGCCGAAGCCGATGATGTCGAGCAGCAGGGTGGTGAAAACAAGCGCAAGGCCCCGCCTGGCGGTTTTGGGATCGATCATGATGGTATCTCCTCGAGCCGCCCGGGCGAAGGCGGAGGCACCTTATAGGCGAGCACATCGCTTGGAACAATGAGGGAACGAGCAGGATGTTTCCATCCTGACATCCCCTGACTGCAATCCAGTCTCTCAGATTAGCAAGAAAACCGCCGCTTCATATCGGGTTGTTGAACGTATCGCAGTCCGAAAGCTTGCCGTTCTGGAAGCCGCGCGCCAGCCAGGTCTGCCGCTGCTGTGACGTGCCATGGTTGAAGCTTTCCGGCACAACGTAACCCTGCATCTTCTTCTGCAGCGTGTCGTCGCCGATCTGCTTGGCGGCGTTCAGTGCCTCAGCCATATCGCCCTGTTCCAGGATGCCCTTCTGACCGGTGAAATGTGCCCAGATGCCGGCAAAGCAATCGGCCTGGAGCTCGACCTGCACCGACATGTGGTTGGCGTCGGCTTCGCCCATGTTCTGCCGCATCTGGTTGAATTTGGGCAGGATGCCGACGAGGTTCTGCACGTGGTGGCCGACCTCATGCGCGATCACATAGGCCTGTGCGAAGTCGCCCGAGGCGCCGAACTGCTGGTCGAGCTGCTGGAAGAAGGTGGTGTCGAGATAGACCTTGCGGTCGCTGGGACAGTAGAACGGCCCGGCCGCCGACGTGGCAGAGCCGCAAGCAGAGCCGATCCGTCCGCTGAACAGGACCAGTTTTGGATCCTGATAGGTCAGGCCCTCGGACTGAAAAATACCGGTCCAGGTGTCCTCGGTCTCGGCCAGCACAGTCGACACGAACTGCTTCATGTCGTCGGAGGCCGGCGCACCGGTGCCGCCGCCTTGCGCACCGCTATTGTCGGTGATCTGGCCGCCGCCGCCCGGCACCAAGCTGCCGTCGCCACCACCCAGGATCTGCGACGGATCGAAGCCGAAGTACCATCCGGCGAGGACAACCAGAACTATGATAAAGATGCTCGAACCACCGCCGGCGCGGCCGCCGATCGGGATGCGGAACTGGCCGGGGCTGCCGCCGCCAACCCCGCCGCTCTGGCCGCGCTCGTCCTCGACATTGTCACTTTGACGACGGCCCTTCCAGAGCATGGCAATCCCCCGTGATGCACGTTTCCAGTCAACCCGCCGATGTCCTGGCCGGTTCCGACCCAGCAAACAATTATCCCAATGGCTACGCCAAGTCACAGTATTTTTCGCGTGAACAAGCAATGCTTGCTGGCGCCCCGTCTACTCTGGCCGAGACGTCGCAAGGTCTGTAGCATCCGTCCTGCTTGTGGAAGCGAGGGGCGCTTGCGGACGATCGCACGATTTCTGTTCTTGTTTACGGCATTATTGTGCCTAGGCCGCGGGCCGGCTGGCGCCGTTACCCTCGATTCCAGTGTCGCCATCACCGATCCCGAGACCTTGCAGGCGCTCGAGCGCGGCGGCCTATCGATCAGCCGTCTGCTTGGGCCAGCGCTCGGACTGACACGCGACGTCGACAATCGCGGGCTGTTTTCGGTGCGCGCGCTGACCCCGGTGCGCAACGCCGTCAAACAGCAGATCGTCGACGAGCCGAAAAACAGCCCCGACCCTTATGTCGCCGCTCTGGAGAAGTCGAAAGACAGCAGCCAGAAATTCAATCCGAACTACGTTGACGACGACGGCTCGACACTGGACCTGACCGGCGTCGTCAACCGCATGGATCGTGGCTATCTCGGCCACACCGAGTGCGGCGAGATCAGGCTGGTCTACCGCTTCCACTATTCGGTCGAGGAGAAGCCTGGGCAACGCATTTCGTCGCGCCTGCCGCTGACCATGAGCCTGGTCTTCAACGCCATGCCGACTTCGGTGGAGACTCGCGCCTCGAAGGACCGTCCGCGCTCGGCCAACGGTTCCTGCGCGGACGTGGCGAAGCGCTGGCTTGCCGCCGGGCAGAAGAACCTCGAGCCGGATCAACTGGCGGCGTGGCTGCGCTCGGACGAAGGCCCGCTCTCCAACGCCATGCTGAATTCATCGCAGATCATGCGGCTCGAGCTCAACATGCAGGTCGTGCGCCTGTCGGCTTCGAGCCGGCGCGACTTCGGCGGCCACGCCGAATATCTGTTGAAGATCTTCAAATGGGATCCTGCCGAAGCCATCTTCCAGGAAGCGAAGATGGAGAACCAGATCGACCGCCAACTGGTGCTGGCCGACAGCCAGGCGTTTGCAAAATGGCTGCTCACCGACCGCAATATCTATGACCTCGACCGCGGCCGCCTGGTGATCGACGAGAAATTCCTCGCGACCAGCGCCGTTTCGGTAGCGCCCGGCGGCATGGGCCGGTCGCAAAACAATCTGGCCTATGGGCTGCTCGACGAAGACGCCATCGACAAGGCGCTCAGGGACTATGTCGCCAGGGGCAACACGCTTCGCACCGTCAAATCGGTGGCGGGCTTCAATCTGCGCCTCAACGAGATGACCTGCACCGGCTGTCACCAGACGCACGGCATCGCCGGCTTCCATTACACCGGCGCCGACCCGGCCAGCGAACCGCGCCGCAACGCGGTGTTCGTGCCGGGCTCGGCGGTGTTTTTCGCCGACCTGCCGCGCCGCCGTGCCATCGTCGAGGCGTTCGCCGCCGGCGCGCACCCGGATTTCAGCCGCGGCTTTGCCGCCCGTCCGGAGGCAAAATACGCCGAAGCGCTTAGGGGTACCGATCTCTACAATGGCTGGGGCTCGATCTGCTATCGCGGCACCGACGCCAGTTTTGTGGACTGGACCTGCGGCAAAGGCCTGCGTTGCGCCGGGGTCCACGAAACCGTCATCCATCCGGGCTTCGGCACCTGCGTCAGCGAGGCCGGCACCGCGGTCGGCGATCCGGTGGAGTTCGGCGAGATCAAGATGTCGAAATGGGGCAACGACCAATATTGCCGTCTGTCACCGGCAACCGCGAAGGCCTGCGCCATCGACCCGGCCAGGGATAGAAAACCGCCGATAAAGCTGGCCGGCTACGGCGCGGCGCGCCAGCGCTACGACAATCCCGAGCAGAAGACCGGCGGCTTTCCTGGCGGCATGCTGCGCAAGGCGAACTGCGAGAAGCTGCCCGACGAGGCAAGCTGCGGCCGCCTCGCCAAGACTGGCTTCAACGACTGCATAGCCTCCGGCAAGGATCACAAATTCTGCACCAGGGAATTCACCAAGACCGCTGGCCTGCGTGCTTGCGACAAGGCCCATCCCTGCCGCGAGGATTATATCTGCACCGCCGGTTATGACGATGTGCCGGAAGCAAAGCCCGGCAAGGGAACTTGCATCCCGCCCTATTTCATCTTCCAGTTCCGCGTCGATGGCCATCCGCGCAACTGGCTGCAGGATACACAGGAGTAAGCTGCGACGAGGACAGCCTGCCGGCGCCTTCTAACCCTGGGGCGCGGATTACCCTCAAATCTTCTGCTTGGCGCCGGCGCTCTTGCCGTCGGAGCTTTTCGAGCGCTCTTCGAAGCGCGCCGCACCTTTTTTCAGCGGATGGCCGGTTTCCGCTTCGGTCCTCCGTTCGTCCTTCGCCGCCGCCTGCTTCAATCCACTGGCTGCTTGCTTGCCCTTCGCGGTCGGTGCCTGTTCGACGCCCATGATATCCTCCTCGGTCTCGCGACAATCGCGCGGCATGACTCAAACGCGTCGTGCGGTGCGGCGGTTCCGCTGTCGGCATAGGGAGGCGTTGGCGAAGGAGGGAGCTAGCGGGCGGCGATTATCGCCTTGCGAAAGGCTTCGAGCGTCTCGGCGCTGACATGATGTTCGATGCCTTCGGCGTCGATGCGCGCCGTCTCGGCGCTAACGCCCAGCGAGCGCAGGAACGCCTCCACCGTCTGGTGGCGAATACGGCTCTCTTCCGCGACCTTGCGGCCGGCATCGGTCAGGAACACGCCGCGATAGGGCTTTCTGGAAACCAGCCCGTCGGCGCACAGCCGCGTCAGCATTTTCGCCACCGTCGGCTGGGCGACGCCGAGCCGCGCCGCGATATCGACCTGGCGCGCTTCGTTGCCGTCCTCGATCAAGTCGGCGATGAGCTCGACATAGTCCTCGACCAGCGCGCTGCGGCGCGCCTCACGCGTTTGCCGGAACCCTTTCGAGTGGATTTCGGCGTCAGGCAGCGGCTTTTCGCGAGGAACCGGTCTTTTCTTCAGCGCCAATACGCGCTCCTCCCGGCAGTTTGAATCGACATTGCAGTCATAACACGGAACCCTGTTCGTTCTGGCCGTTTATTTCCATTCAGTGGCCGGCGCAACCGGCGTTCACTGCCGTTCCGGTCGCACCGTCAAGCGGCCACACGAAAAAGCACGGACAATGAAATATAGCATATTGCATAATGTTCAGCCGTGGCATAGATAAGGAGAGAACATCGATCGCTCCAGTAGAAAGCCGTTTCATGTCGGAAGCCGAAGCCACCTCAGCCCCCCGATCCATGTGGCGATTTGCCCGCCCGGAGGAGGACGAGCAGCCCAGCCTTCGCGAAGTCAACGCCACGATCGCGGTGCCGCACTCGGGGATTTGGTTTCGCCGGCTGTTCGCCTTCGTGGGGCCTGGCTACATGGTTTCGGTCGGCTACATGGATCCGGGCAATTGGGCGACCGACCTCGCCGGCGGTGCCCAGTTCGGTTACACGCTGCTGTTCATCATTATGTTGTCGAACCTGATGGCGATTCTGCTGCAGGCGCTCGCCGCCCGGCTCGGCATCGCCACCGGCCGTGACCTTGCGCAGGCGTGCCGCGCCTATTACCCGCGGCCGGTCAATTTCATGCTGTGGGTCGCGTGCGAACTGGCCATCATCGCCTGCGACCTGGCCGAGGTCATCGGCACGGCGATCGCCTTGCAACTGCTGTTCGGCATTCCGCTGATCGGCGGCGCCATCATCACCGCGCTCGATGCCTTCCTGCTGCTATTGCTGATGAACAAGGGCTTCCGTTTCCTCGAGGCCTTCATCATAGCGCTTTTGATTATCATCTTCGGCTGCTTCGCCATCCAGATCTTTGCCGCCGCGCCGCCGGTGGGCTCGATCCTGCATGCGATGTTCGTGCCGTCGTCCGAGATCGTCACCAATCCGGCCATGCTTTACATCGCCATTGGCATCATCGGCGCCACGGTGATGCCGCACAATCTCTATCTGCACTCCTCGATCGTGCAGACCCGCGCCTATGAGCGCACCGATCGCGGCAAGCGCGACGCCATCAAATGGGCCACGACCGACTCGACCATCGCGCTGATACTGGCGCTGTTCGTCAATGCCTCCATCCTGATCGTGTCGGCGGTGGCGTTCCACGGCACCGGTCATGATGACGTGGCCGAGATCGGCCAGGCCTTCGAGCTTCTGTCGCCGCTGCTCGGCCTCGGCATCGCTTCCATCCTGTTTGCCGTAGCGCTGCTTGCCTCCGGCCTGAACTCGACCGTGACGGCGACGCTCGCTGGCCAGATCGTGATGGAAGGCTTCTTGCGGCTGCGCATCCCGCAATGGGCGCGCCGCCTGCTGACGCGCGGCATCGCCATCGTTCCGGTGGTGGTCGTCACCGCACTTTATGGCGAGAAGGGCACCGGCCAGTTGCTCGTCTTCAGCCAGGTGATCCTGTCGATGCAGCTTCCCTTCGCGGTCGTCCCGCTGGTGCAGTTCGTCTCGGACAAGCGCAAGATGGGCAATTTCGCCATTTCCCGCGCCGTCGCGGTGCTGGCCTGGGTGGTCGCCGGGCTCATCCTGGTGCTCAACTTCAAGCTGCTCTACGATACGGTCGTCGGTCTGGGCTGATAGCGTTTCTCTGCTCCAAACAGACCCGGCAATCGGCAGTCATCCGGCCCTTGCCGTAGAAGTGCCGCCGGTCGTGTCGGGCAGGCGCCCGCGTCCTTGGGCCGAAGTCCGGCCATGACGGCACGGATCAGGGAAAGGGAGCTCCAATGAGGAAGATCATCGCCGCAACATTCGTCAGCCTCGACGGCGTCATGCAAGCGCCCGGCGGGCCGGAAGAGGACCCGGTCGGCGGCTTCAAATTCGGCGGCTGGACGTTCCACTACTGGGACGATGTGATGGGCGCCGCCATGGGCGAGACGTTTTCAAAACCGTTCGCGCTGCTTCTGGGCCGCAAGACCTACGACATCTTCGCCGCCCATTGGCCTTATCAGAAGAACGACCCGATCGCCGACAGTTTCAACGCCGTCACTAAATATGTGGCGACGCACAGGCCCGACACACTGTCCTGGCAAAACAGCCAGCCACTCGGCGGCGACGTCGTGGCGACATTGCGCCGGATGAAGGAGGAGGACGGCCCGGACCTGCTCATCCAGGGATCGAGCGAGCTGATCCAGACCTTGCTCGCCAATGACCTGATCGACGAGATCAGCCTGCTGATTTTCCCGCTGGTGCTGGGCAAGGGCAAAAAACTGTTCGGCAGCGGCACAATACCCGCCGCCTTCAAGCTGACCCGTTCGCAGGCATCGACCACCGGTGTCATCATGGCGAGCTATGAACGCTCCGGTGAGATCAAGACCGGGTCCTTTGCCACGGAAGAGCCTTCCGACGCCGAGATGGAGAGGCGCAAGAACTGGAAATAGACGCTGTGGAGGCGATCAAGGACGGCTGAACACCGGCCGTCCTTTTTGCTGTTTTCTAAGCCGCCTGTTGCCGCCGTGCCAACCCAGCGCGGATATGGGCGGCAAACGCCAGTGCTGCCGGCCCGATACCATGCTTGGGCAAGTGCAGATTGATCGAAAAATTCGGCAGCGACGGCAGCTCCGGATCGTTGGCCAAAACATCGAGATCGGCAGGTACTGTCGAGGCCAACCAGGTGGTGATGGCAAGGTCCGAGCGCACCGTCGCCGTCGTCGCGTCGATGCTGCCGTTTTCGAACACGGTGCGCCATTCCAGCCCGCGCTCGTTGAGCGCCTCCAGGACCACCGGGCGGAACGCGCAGGTCTCGGCAACCATCGATACCGGCAAAGGGCGCTTGCTGCGGGCGCCGCCGCCTTTAGCGCCGACCCAGACCAGCCGGTCCAAAACAAGGCATTCGCCGATCGACCGACCGACCGGCTCCTCGATCACCGCAAGCTCTATCGTGCCGGCCGCCAAGGCCGCAGCCAGCTCCGGCGACGAGGCGCAGACAAGCGAGATCTCGACCTGCGGATAGGTCTCGGCATAGACCTTGAGCACCGGCGCAAGCAAGGTGCCGACAAGGTCGTACGGCGCGCCAAGCCGCACCTGACCGGCAACCGCGTGGCCCGCCATCTCCGCCAAGATCTCGTCATTGAGGGAAAGCAGGCGCTTGCCCTTGCCGAACAATTGCTCGCCGGAGCGGGTCAGCCGCAGTCCGCGCCGGTCGCGCTCGAACAGGCTGCAGCCGAGAACCTCTTCCAAGCGCTTGATCTGCTGGCTGACGGCGCCTTGCGTCAAATGCAGTGCGTTGGCCGCCGCCGTCATGCTTGCCTTGTCGGCAACGGTGACGAAGGTTCGAACCAAGGCAGTATCGAGGTTGCGGAGCATCACGCCATTATATTTGCTAATGCAGATCATAGCAAACATTGCATTTACTGATGAGTCCAAAAGCCTATCGTGCTGGCTTCAAAGGAAGCAGCATGCTTGAAACCGTCCTTCCCCTCGTCCTGTTCGCGCTGGTCTCAACCTCCACGCCCGGCATGGCCACCACATTGTCGACGGCGTCCGGCGCGCAATTCGGCTTTCGCCGCTCTATCCCGCTGATGGCCGGAAGTGCAGCCGGCCTGGCCACCGTGGCTGCGGCAGGTGCTGCCGGGCTCGCCGGCCTGCTGGCCGCCGCCCCTTCCCTGCAACTGGCAATGAAAATAGCCGGATCGCTCTATCTGGTTTGGCTTGCCCTCACGATCGGCCGCAGCGGCCCGCCCAATCCGGACGTGGCCATGGCAAAGCCGAACAGCTTTTTCGGCGGCGCCGGTCTGCAATGGATGAACCCCAAGGGCTGGGCCATGGGATTGGGAGCGGCTGCATCTTTTGCCGCGCTCGCCAACGGGCCACTGCAGCTCGCCTTGCTGCTCGGCACGGTCTTCGGGCTTGCAGCGGCTCTATCGCTGGCGGCGTGGTGCGTAGCCGGCACGCTGCTCGCCCGGTTGCTGAAAACCGAGCGGCAGTGGCGTATGCTCAATATCATGCTTGGCCTGTTTCTCGCCGCCTCGATCATTCCGATGTGGCGGACGGCGTGAGACCAGCGTTAGTATTCAGGCAGCGTAACGCGCCGCCGGCTTGCCGGCCAGCAGGCTGCCGAAGAAGCCTTGCCGCGCACCAAGATAGGTTTCCAATCCAGCCGGATCGGAGAGGCCGGGCGCGGTGACGGTTTCGCCCTTGGCCAGGCCGGCAAGCGCTGCATCGACCAGATCGTCGGCCGTCATGACGATCTCTTGCGGCATGTTGGCAATATCGCTTCCGGCAACTTCCCAGAACTCGGTCCGGGTGGCCCCCGGCAGCACGACCTGTACAGCTACCTTGCTATCGGCGACTTCCCGCTGCAAGGCCTCGGTGAAGTTGACGACATAGGCTTTGGTGCCGCTGTAGATGCCGCCGAACGAGGTATCGAAGGCCAGCACCGAGGCGATGTTGACGATGGTGCCGCGGTTACGGGACAGCAGTCCCGGCAGCACCGCGCGCGTCAACCGAGTCAGCGCCACGACATTGACCTTGATCATGCGCTCGGCCACATCGGCGTCGGCCGTTGCCACCACCTGCGCGCCGCCAAGGCCGGCATTGTTGACCAGCAGCGTCACGCTGTCGTCGGTTGATATCGCCTGCTCGACCCGTCGCAGATCGGCGTCGTCGGCCAGGTCGGCGCTGATGACACCGACCTTGCGGCCATACGCATAGCGGAGCGTCTCCGCCAATTCCTCCAGCCGGTCGGCGCGCCGCGCCACCAGCACCAGATCATAACCTTGGCCGGCGAGCCGGTCCGCATAGACTGCGCCGATGCCGGAGGAGGCGCCGGTGACGACCGCCGTGCCTTTGTCCTGTTTGCTCATTGTCTTGTTCCTTCTGGTTCGATTCCAAATGCCAGTGCCGCAGGGCAACGCCCTTGCTTCGACTGGCAGACTAATTAATGGTATATGCCAGAACGTAGGCATATGCCATCATCTTGTCAATCCGCCGAGCAAGGACTATTTCTGGTTCGCATCGAGGGTCCCTTCCGGTCCCCTCATCGGAAATCCGCCAATGTCCCAAACCACCCTGCCCGGCCTGGCGCTTTGCAACAACGCGATGCTGCGCCGCGCGACCCGAAAACTCGGCCAGTTCTATGACGATGTGCTCGCACCCTCCGGCCTGAAGGCCACGCAGCAGGGCCTGCTCTACCAGATCCACATCGGCAACGAACCGGCGATGGGTGCCATTGCCGCAGCTCTCGTTATGGATCTGTCGGCCCTCGGTCACACGCTCAAGCCGCTGATCCGCGACGGTTATATCGAGACTTTCGCCGACCCGGCCGACCGCCGCGTCAAGCGCGTCAGACTGACACCGCAGGGCCGGACCAAGCTCGAAGAAGCCCTGAAGCTGTGGCACGTCGCTCAGCAGCGCTTCGAAGACATCGTTGGAAAAGAGCAGGCGGCAAGCCTGCGAGCGGCGCTGGACGAAATCGCCGCGCTGGATTTTGACGCACCGCCGGCCGCGACTTGAATTATCGGCGGCCGGCAGCCAGGCTCTGCTAACAAGCCTTATTCGGCCGGCATCGCCACCGGACGCGCCGCCAGGTGGCTCGCCAGCACCACGCCCAAACCAATGATCGGGAATGCCGCCGCGACCACGCCGAGGTCGGCCGGTGCGCCATAGCGCAGCACCGCAGCGCCGACCACGGCACCCAGTGCGACGCCGAGATAGAGTGCCGAAGCGTTCAGCGACAGCACGATGGGCGCGGCATCGGGCGCCAGCTTGATGATGCGGCTGGCCTGCGCCGGTGGGAATGCCCAGCCGACGATGCCCCACGGCACCATCATGGCCATCAGCGCCGGCCCGGCGATCTCGCGCGGCAGGAATATCGGGATCAGCGAAAACGTGACCAGCATGGCGGCACTCAGCGCCAGCGACCAGCAGACGGTGCGCGTCGCGCCGAAACGGTCGGCGGCCTGCCCGCCGCCGATGTTGCCGATGACCGCGCCAACGCCGAAGGCGAGCAGCATTCCGGGTAGCGCGATCGGGCTCAGTCCGCCGCCTTCGATGGCGAGCGGCGCGACAAAGGCAAAGACGGTGAAGGCGCCGATCAGCGCCAGGATCGTCGTCACCAGGATCGGCATGACGCCGGGGCGAAGTGCCGCTGCCAGCCGCATCCGGAGCGGCAACCTGGTGCCGACGATGCCGCGCGGCAACCGGTACCACAGGATCGCGCCGGCGAGCGCACCAAGACCGGCAATGGCGAAGAACGTGCCGCGCCAGCCGGCAACCGTCGCAACAAGCGCGCCGAGCGGCGCGCCGACCGCCACCGCCACGGTCGTGCCGCCGACGACCACGGCAATGGCGCGGGCGCGGTGATGATCGTCGACAAGCGCCACGGCTGTTCCCTGTGCGGTCGCCGCGAACAGGCCTGACGACAGCGCCATGACGATGCGCGCGATCAGCAGCAATTCGAAGGAGGAACTCAGCGCCGCGGCGACGTTGCCCAACACGAAGAACACCAGCGTCCACAGAATGACGCGGCGACGGTCCCATTCGCCGGTCAGCGTTGCCAGGATCGGCGTGCCGATCGCATAGGCGAGCGCAAACGCTGTGATCAGCGTGCCGGCGAGCGGAACGGAGATGGCGGCATCCTTTGCAATGTCGGGCAAAAGGCTGGAGATGACGAAACCTTCGGTCGAAATCGTGAACGATCCGAGCGCAAGCCAGATGAGGCGCTTATCCATGGCAATTTCCTTTAGTTCAAAGGTTATTGAACAATTGGACATAACAGGGCATGATGTCAATAAAGGCGCTGCAAAATAGCCGAACCATCCTGACAGCCCGGTGTCAGGACGGGGCGACGGGACGAAACTATGTGTCGATCAGTCACGAGAGGAGATGCGTTGAAATCGGCTCCGAATGTGCTTAATTCCTGGGCATGACCTTGCCCCATCCCAGCGCCGACCAGATCAGCCTGCCGAACGTGCTTGCCGTGCTCGGCGACCCGACGCGACTGGCCATCGTGCGCTATCTCGCCAGCAAAGAGGGCGTGCCGCTGAATTGCAGCCGGTTCCTCGATCTCTGCTCGAAGACCAATCTGAGCTACCATTTGGCCAAGCTGCGTGAGGCTGGCGTCACCCGCACCGAAGCAGTTGGCACCAGCCGGCTGATCACGCTGCGCCGTGACGATCTCGACCGCCGCTTCCCGGGCCTGCTCGACAGCGTGATTGCCGCGGCCGGCGACGACGCATCGTTGCCGGCGGTCGGCGGCCACGAGATCGAAGTCCGCGCCTGAACGGCCCGAAGCTGGGTTCCGCTCTCGCCCGCTTCGCGAGACGAGCAAAGTAGCTTCACCTGCCCTCCAGCCATTCCAATTAACGGAGCCTCCCATGCGCATTGCCGTCCTCGCCGACATCCACGGCAATGTCCTGGCGCTCGACGCCGTGCTCGACGATCTGCGGCGACGCGGCGGCGCCGACCTCATCGTCAATCTCGGCGATTGCGTTTCCGGCCCGCTGTGGCCGCGCGAGACCATGGAGCGGCTCGAGGCTCTCGAGCTGCCGACGGTGCGCGGCAACCACGACCGCCGCGTTGCCCGCGACCCGCTCGACGACAGATGTGGCCTTCCGACCGCTACGCGCAGGAACGGCTGACGGCAGCCCAGCGCGAGGCGCTGTTCGCGCTGCCGCTCACGTTGGAGGTCGCGCCCGGCGTGATCGCCTTCCATGCCCGGCCCGACCACGATGAAAAATACCTGACTGACGCGATAGTCGACGGCCGGCTGGTGCGCGCCCCTCTGGCCGCCATCGAGCGGCGGCTCGGCGCAATTGATCCGGCCTGCCGCATCATGCTTTGCGGTCACAGCCACCGCAGCGAGCTGATCCGCATTCCCGGCGGTCCGGTCATCTTCAACCCGGGCAGCATCGGCTGCCCGGCCTATGACGATTCGACCCCGCCGGCGCATGTCTCCGAGCAGGGTTCTCCGCACGCCCGCTATGGCATCATCGAATTGCACCCAGATCGCTTCGAAGCCATCGCCGTCGACTATGACCACGAGGCGGCGGCGCGTCAGGCCGAGCAGGCGGGACGGCCGGAATGGGCTCACGCGCTGCGCACCGGCTTTATGCCGGGTTGAGCAGCGGAATCCGCGACCGGTCCAATCTTCAGTTGTCAGACGCGGATCGCTTCGATCGCTTGGCAGGACGTCGGGTGCTGGCCGCCGAAGTCTTGAACGTCGAAGTCTTGGGCGTCGAAGTCTTGGGCGATGAAGCCTTTGGCCGCGACGTGTTGGGCGCCAGTTGCGTTGGGTTGAAAGTCTGTGCCGGAACCGATTCGGAACCGGCCCGAATGTCAGCGTCGCGCACCTGCTGGCCGAAGTTCAGGCCGGTCAGCCGTTCAATCTCGGCCACCGTCGAAAGGAACTCCGATACCCTGGCAATTTCAAGCGGGTCATCGAATGCCTCGGCACGCCCACCGAACGCTTCGGGCATCACTTCCAAGACCGGCTTCTGGTCTGCAAGCAGCGCGATGGCGCGCAGGCCAGCTTGATCGGACCACAGCGCGATCTTCCAGAACTTCAGCGGAACATGGCTTTCGAAGCGGTAAGGAGGATCGTCCCCGCGGAACACTGGACCGGCAAACACCGTGATACGGCCTCGCGCCGTATAGGCATTGCGCAGCACATAAGTTTCCACGGCGCGCCATCTCAGTTTTCCCTTGGAGCCGGGATGGTCAAGCGAGCTTCCCTGATTGAAGAAGCCGACTTGCGGCGCAGCATTGGTATAGAAGAACGTGTCCCGTTCTGCGGCGACCGCCTCCTGATCCACCCCCCACGCAGGGTCGCCGCGAAGCGTAATATGGCCCTTCTGGAACATTCGAGCTATTCGTTCCTTGGATCTTGGGTCGGGAAACCCAGGCACATTCTGGCTCGAATAAAATTCCTGGGTCATCTGCTCGCCAGGATCGATGCGGCGATCGGGCCGGAAAGCGTCACTGGCTTCCGAACCGGAAATCGACTCTACCCCCAATTCGACAAGCGACGGGTTGTCGATGACGGTCTTGTCCGCACGATTGACCGCCTTGGTGCGGGATCCATCGATATTGCAGGCGGTGACGAAGGCAAGCCTGCGATCGGCGTTCATCAAGACCGAAAAATGATGATAGCGCAATTCGTGTGGATCCTCGCCCGGTTTGGCAAGAAGGTTTTTGGCCAACCGGTAGGGTGAATCGGCGACCGTCGGCATTGGCAGGACAAAGCCCGGTATGAAGCCGGGCTCATACCCTCCACGATCATCGAAATCCTCTGTCTTCCAACCTGCTGCCTCGGCGATGGCCACGACCTTGGCGGGCTCGCTTGCTGGGCCTTTGCCGTCGTTTCGTCGCGCATCGCCTCCGTCGATCAACGGCGCCCGGACATTTATCTCGACGGGAAAAGTCCACGTGACCGAGCCATCGGCGTTGTGTCTCGTCGCCGGCGGATTGCGATCCGGTTCCGGTCGCTGCACCGCCTTGTCCAGCACATCTTCGCGAACGTCGGCGTTCAGCCGAACTGTCTCATCCATCATGCGCGGCGTGCCGGCCCAAATCGCCAGAGCTTCCGAAACCGCCGATGCCGAGGAGCCCGGCAGCCTAGACTTTCTAGCACCCAGATCGTCAACGATGGCGCTGATCCGTATGCCTTCGTTGATCTCGCGCGCAAGCGCATAGCCACCTATGCCCGTCACCTCGTGGAACGGGCCGGCCCAATGATGCAGGGCAATAGGCTCCCATTCGTTGTTGAAAACCGGCGACCCGGACGAACCCTGTTCGGTATCGGCAACATAGTGCAGCACTTGAACCGTTTCGTCGCGGGCCACCAGCCGGTTTTCACGCAGCACCAGTTCCTTGAAGCGGCCATCGGGGTGCTGAACGATGTTGGCGATTTCGCCAAGCATATGCTTGTCGCGCGCGTCCGACAGCGAAATAAAACCGAACTCTCCCAGTTCCTTTGGACCGGAACGCCGCTCACCGACCCCGATCAGCGTATAGTCCAGACCCTCTATGCTGTCGGTCACGAAACAGAATTCAGGATCGAACAGGAACGTCGTCGGCGTACGCACGGCATTCACGCCGTCCTGCTCATAGTCGAACTGGACCTGGAAGCGCCGGGATTCCGCCGGCGACGAAATCACATGGTTGTTTGTGAGGAACAGACTTGGCCCAACCAGAAAACCCGATCCCTGTGGATTGCCGTTGAGAAAGGCAACTCGGCCGACCGCATCGGCCGCACGGCGCCCACGCTCCAGGAATGCGACCCCGATGAAGTCGAGCGTTGGGCCGAGAATTGCCTCCGGTCCTGGCTGCTTAGCGGCGGCCTTTCTTTCACCGGCAGACCTCATGTCGATCGCTGCCGATATCATCTCCGCTTCGGTGCGGCTGAGCGACGCCTTTACCTGCAGCCTGTCGAGGCGCCTGGAGATGGTCTGTTCGGCGGCCAGCGGATTGCCGTTGGCGATGTGACCAAGTGAAGCCTCAATCTCGGCGCGCGTTTTCTTGACACGCTGGCGAACTATGTTTTCCACCTGCGCCAATATTTCAAGATCGACCATATTTCCCTCCTCCGGCTTACTTGAGAGAGTGCATATTTACATGAAATGTGCAATATTTTGCCGGCTTCTAGCTTACGGAAGTGGCCTGGTCGCGATTCAACACGCGGCACCTTACTCATTTTCGGGCTTACACAGCGCCGCCTCGTCGCCTATAAAAACCGGCTGGCGTGCGATGGCGTTTCTGTGCCTGGCCGCGCCTTCGGCAATTGAACCTACCGCCCATGGCAGATGATTAGGCGCACAGTAACACTCCCGACGATGCTGCTTGCGGTGATTGCGGCTCCGCTGATGCTGGCGGGGTTGCCGGCCAAGGGCCAGGAGCCGGAGCCCATCATCTCCATTGTGACGGGTCTCGCTCCGGGTGATCTCCTGAACGTGCGCGCCACGGCATCGGCCATGGGCAAGATCGAGGCGCGGCTGCCGAGTGGTTCGAGCGTGAAAAATCTCGGCTGCGGTGACGTCAGCGGCCATCGGTGGTGCAAGGTTGAAGACATTGACGACCCGAAGATGAGCGGATGGGCTCCCGCGCGCTACCTCGACCCTATCAATCCCCAGCAAGTGACACCCCAAGCGGCGGCCAATACGGAGAGCCCTGCCTCTAACCCGCTGCCGGATCTGACAGCGCGCCTGGGCGCGGCCGGTCCCGAAACGACGCTGAACTCCGCTGACGCAATCGGCAGGGTGGCGATCGAGGATGCTTACCGCCTGGCCCTGGCCGGTGGAAACCCCTCGACTGGACAGGTTGATGGATCGGCGCCCGCGGTTGATCCCGTCCAGAATTTCGGCGCGATCAATGCAGCGCCTCCGGCCGATGCACAAACCGTTGCACGGCTGCAGCCGCCGGGGACACCAGTCCCAGGTGCCGGGAACGTCATTCCTTGCGCGCGCTATGTCGGCCAGCCAATGACCAGCTGCAAGGCGGCGGTCGTGCGCACCGGCGACAAGATCGACGTGTCCGTGACATGGCCCGATGGCGGCACGCGCATCATCACCTTCCAAGCAGGCAAGCCGGCCGGTTCGAATGCGCCCGGCGAATTCCGCTTCACGCGCGAGGGCAGCCTCAACATCATCCGCGTCGGCGTTTCCGAACGCTTCGAGATTACCAACGCCCTGGCGAGCGGAGGATAGAGAGAGTGGACTGGTGTAATTGTAGGAATCAGCGCCGCCCCTCATCGCCCTGCCGGGCACTTCTCCCCGTATAGTGACGGGGAGAAGGGGCTGGCCGCAGCGTCGGCGCCCTTCTTGCAATGCTGGCGAGTGGCGAAATCGTCCATGAGAGCGCCCCTCTCCCCGTCACTATACGGGGAGAGGATGCCGGTAGGCAGGTGAGGGGCAGCACCGGCATCTAAACCTGAAGCGATTGCCCAGCTAGTGGACCCGCACACAAAGCCGCATTTTAGGGGGTTACATCCGGCAAAACTCTTCCCTATAAGGCCCTCCTAGCCTGATACCAGAATCGCGAGCATAACCGGCCGGGTCATCCCGTCCGGCTTTTTGTGCAAGCCGCCCGCCGAACGGACCCTCGACATGCCAAGACGCACCGACATCAAGTCGATCCTGATCATCGGGGCCGGCCCCATTGTCATCGGCCAGGCCTGCGAGTTCGACTATTCCGGCACCCAGGCCTGCAAGGCGCTGAAGGAAGAGGGGTTTCGCGTCATCCTGGTCAACTCCAATCCGGCCACCATCATGACCGACCCGGAGCTGGCCGACGCCACCTATATCGAGCCGATCACGCCCGAAGTGGTGGCCAAGATCATCGCCAAGGAGCGGCCGGACGCGCTGCTGCCGACCATGGGCGGCCAGACCGCGCTGAACACCGCCCTGTCGCTGCGCCGCATGGGCGTGCTCGACCGCTACAATGTCGAGATGATCGGCGCCGATGCCACGGCCATCGACAAGGCCGAGGACCGCGCGCTGTTTCGCGAGGCGATGAACAAGATCGGCCTGGAAACACCGAAGTCGATGCTGGCCAATGCCACCGACGTCAAGAATGCCGACCGCAAGACGCACGAGGCCGAGCGCGCCGAGTTGAAGGCCGAGAAGCCCGAAAATCTCGATGCCGCGCTCGACGCGCTGGAAACAAGCTGGAACCTCGGCGAAGGCGACCGCAAGCAGCGCTATATCAGCCACGCCATGGCGATAGCCGCACAGGCGCTCGACCATGTCGGCCTTCCCGCCATCATCCGCCCGTCCTTCACCATGGGCGGCACCGGCGGCGGCATCGCCTACAATCGCGCCGAATTCTACGAGATCGTCCAGTCCGGCCTCGACGCCTCGCCGACCACCGAAGTGCTGATCGAGGAGAGCGTGCTCGGCTGGAAAGAGTACGAGATGGAGGTTGTCCGCGACAAGGCCGACAATTGCATCATCGTCTGCTCGATCGAGAACATCGACCCGATGGGCGTGCATACCGGCGATTCGATCACCGTCGCCCCGGCGCTGACGCTGACCGACAAAGAATACCAGATGATGCGCAACGCCTCGATCGCGGTGCTGCGCGAGATCGGCGTCGAGACCGGCGGCTCCAACGTGCAGTTCGCCGTCAACCCGGCCGATGGCCGCCTGGTGGTCATCGAGATGAACCCGCGCGTCTCGCGCTCGTCTGCGCTGGCCTCCAAGGCGACAGGCTTCCCGATCGCCAAGATCGCCGCCAAGCTCGCCGTCGGCTACACGCTGGACGAGCTCGAGAACGACATCACCGGCGGCGCGACGCCGGCCTCGTTCGAGCCGAGCATTGACTATGTCGTCACCAAAATCCCGCGCTTTGCCTTCGAGAAATTCCCCGGCGCCGAGCCGGTGCTGACCACCTCGATGAAGTCGGTCGGCGAGGTCATGGCCATCGGCCGCACTTTCCAGGAATCGCTGCAGAAAGCGCTGCGCGGGCTGGAGACCGGCCTGACTGGTCTGGACGAAATCGAGATCCCCGGCATCGGCCATGGCAGCACGGCCGCCAGCCACGTCGACGACCGCAACGCCGTTCGCGCCGCACTCGGTACGCCAACGCCGGACCGGCTGCGCATGGTGGCGCAGGCGATCCGCATGGGCACCTCGCTGGAAGACGTGCACGCCATGTGCAAGATCGACCCGTGGTTCCTCGAACAGATCGCCGGCATCCTCGACATGGAGGCACGCATCCGCGAGCACGGCATTCCCGAGGACGCCGCCAATCTGCGCATGCTGAAGGCGATGGGTTTCTCCGATGCCCGCCTCGCCTCCCTGGTCAGGAAGGACGTTGAAGAGATCCAGAAGATTCGCGAAAAACTTGACGTTCATCCGGTTTACAAGCGCATCGACACCTGCGCGGCCGAGTTCGCCTCGCCCACCGCCTATATGTACTCCACTTATGAAGTGCCGTTTGCCGGCGCGCTCGCCAACGAGGCTCAGGTATCGTCGCGCAAAAAGGTCGTTATCCTCGGCGGCGGCCCCAACCGCATCGGCCAGGGCATCGAGTTCGACTATTGCTGCTGCCACGCCGCCTTCGCGCTGCGCGATGCCGGCTTCGAGGCGATCATGATCAACTGCAATCCCGAGACCGTCTCGACCGACTACGACACCTCCGACCGGCTCTATTTCGAGCCGCTGACGCCGGAGGACGTGCTGGAGATCCTGCGCGCCGAACAGGCGTCCGGCGAGCTGGTCGGCGTCATCGTCCAGTTCGGCGGCCAGACGCCGCTGAAGCTCGCCGACGCGCTGGAGAAGGCCGGCATCCCGATCCTCGGCACCTCGCCCGACATGATCGATCTCGCCGAGGACCGCGACCGCTTCCAGAAGCTGTTGCACAAGCTCGGCCTAAGCCAGCCGAAGAACGGCATCGCCTATTCGGTCGAGCAGGCCCGCCTCGTTGCCGGCGAGCTCGGCTTCCCGCTGGTGGTGCGCCCGTCCTATGTGCTCGGCGGCCGCGCCATGCAGATCATCCACGATGAGAGCATGCTGCAATCCTACCTGCTCGACACCGTACCCGGCCTGGTGCCGGAGGACATCAAGCAGAAATACCCCAACGACAAGACCGGCCAGATCAACACGCTGCTCGGCAAGAACCCGCTTCTGTTCGACACCTATCTGTCGGGCGCCATCGAGGTCGACGTCGATTGCCTGTGCGACGGCAAGTCGACCTACGTCTCCGGCATATTGGAGCATATTGAGGAGGCCGGCATCCATTCCGGTGACAGCGCCTGCTCGCTGCCGGTGCATTCGCTGCCCTCGGAGCTCGTCGACGAGCTGGAGCGCCAAACGGCAGCGCTTGCCCGCGCGCTCAATGTCGGCGGGCTGATGAACGTGCAGTACGCGATCAAGGACGGCACCGTCTATGTGCTGGAGGTCAACCCGCGAGCGTCGCGCACCGTGCCCTTCGTCGCCAAGACCATCGGGCGGCCGATTGCCAAGATTGCCGCCCGCATCATGGCCGGCGAAAGCCTGGAAGACGCCTTCGCCCATTACGGCGCCATGCCCGACCCACGCAACCCCGGCCACATCGCCGTCAAGGAAGCGGTATTCCCGTTCGCCCGCTTCCCCGGCGTCGACATCTTGCTCGGCCCGGAAATGCGCTCGACCGGCGAGGTCATGGGCCTCGACCGCGACTTCGCGCTCGCCTTCGCCAAGAGCCAGTTAGGCGCCGGCGTCGACCTGCCGCGCTCCGGCACGCTGTTCGTCTCGGTGCGCGACGAGGACAAGAAGGGCATCCTGCCGGCGGTCAAGCGCCTCGCCGGCCAGGGTTTTAAAGTGCTCGCCACCTCCGGCACGGCGCGCTTCCTCGCCGAAAACGGCGTCGCGGCCGAGAAAATCAACAAGGTGCTGGAAGGCCGCCCGCACATCGAGGACGCCATCCGCAACCGCCAGGTGCAGATCGTCTTCAACACCACGGACGGCCAGAAGGCGGTGTCGGACTCCAAATCGCTGCGCAGGGCGACGCTGATGCAGAAAGTGCCGTATTACACGACGCTTTCGGGCGCGGCCGCGGTGGCTGAGGCCATTGCTGCGCTGAAGGCGGGGAGTTTGGAAGTGAGGCCGCTGCAGGAGTATTTTGCGTAGTTTCAGCTTGAGTTTGAGCGAGACCGTTTAGGTCGAATGCCAGCTTCGCGATCTATTTCTCATCGAGTTCCTCATTGACGCCCGAGATCGAGAAAACCGATATGCTTTTAATGAGGTCTTTCATCTCGACTGAAATTTCCTCATTCCGCATTGCGTCTATTATGGCGGTTGGAGTCACACTTATCTTATATTCATCTTGCAGGGCCTTATTTACGCAACTTAAGGCGTCCTTCCCGGGAACAAGCCCCATTCTCAAATCCGCGCTGTCCCAAAATTTATCAAACTCATTCATTGCATCTTCGCTCACCGTCGCGTCGTTCAAACTTGGAGAATTCTGTCTCTCAAATCGCCGGCGATTAGAAAGATACTGACCAGCCACGTAATTTTTTTCTCTAATGAGAACTTATTCAGCACAGCATCTGCGATTGGAACGTATGTCTTGGCGCTGCCGCCGCGACGCAGCACCTCTGAAACCTTGTTGGCGGCCGCTCTATCTATCGCGGCAGGGACCAGTAAAAAGTTCTCAATTTCCTTCCTGCGATGGAGTGCCACCAACTCCGAAAACTTCCCACAAGCTTCCTTAATAGCCGCGCATTCGTTCTCGCTTCGATAGTCCCGATCAAAAACGATTGCCGATGATATCTTCCCACCCAAGGTCAGTTCCATGCCGGCCTTGATATTTTTGGCTCTCTCCGGGTTAAAGCCCTCCACCGGTATGACTGCAAAATTTCCGCGATTACCTACTTCTGCAAATCCAAGTTTGCTGGCAAATTTCCCGAGTATCTGAAAATCTTTTCCTTCAACAAAAAGCGCTCGCCGCGTTTTCGCCAGTTGAGTAAGGATAGGGTTTAAATTCGAACCCAAAGATGAGAAGACATCTCCCAATTGCGAAGGGTTTTTCACACGCTGTGCCTGTTTTCTGTTTTTGTTGATTACTACGATATCATCCGCCTCTGCCTCAGTTATTATCTCAGTCGAATGAGTGGCAATCAGTATATCTGGAGCGATATTTCTAAGTAAAGTCAATAGCTGTCGTTATAATTCTGAGTGCAGATAGATATCAGGCTCATCAATAAGAAATAGAGAATTGTTGCTCGACTGTATCAAATGCGTCAACATTTGGCACCATACTTGAAAGCCAAAACCTGCCCAAAAAATCTCTCTCGGAATCCTTGATTCCGGGCAGAACATATATAGCCTGGCGTTTTTGTGGGAGTAGTCGACTATTGGCTTTTCAATATCCATGCCGGGCCAAGTTCGGCTCAGGACTTCGCGAAACTCTTCGAACTTGTCAGGATAGTGATACCAAATATTTCTGAAATTCCTAGCGGACCTGTAGTTAAAAAGCGCTAACCGTGCAGCTTCCTTTTCATAAAGTACTTCGTTATGGTCAACTGGACCCAATATGGGGACAAACCCAATTGGGCAATTAAAATGCTTCATAAATTCTTTTGGAGAGTGAGGCGTCTTCCCATTATTGTTTATTGCTATTAAGTGGCACGACCCGGCCTCTGGGAAAAACAACAATAGCTCATTTTTGTTAGATAAATTAAACCGAATTGAGGCTGGCTGGCTGTCGTCATAGTTATAGAATATATTCTCTTCTGCGATCGATATCGCGCCAAGATCGACAATGTATCCATAAACAGACCCCTGCGGGCCGCTTACAACTTCCGATTTTCTTGAGGAGGCCTTTCGCAGTGCAGAGGCCAATATCCTAAACGCGGCTAAGATAGTTGACTTTCCGGCATTATTAGGTCCGACAAGGATATTAAAGTTCCTGAGATGTAACGTAAATTTCTCAAAGGCTTTAAAACGATTAAACTCTACACGCGTAAACCTATGCAGATCGCTCATAGTGACATCCACGGTTACGGCTACGACTAGATCGATCGCAAGATCTGGTCGAGCGCTGTTGGTCGAGTTCGAAGGTGACGGCCTGCTTCAAGGGGGCTTATGTCAGTTCGCAACCTCAGCGATGTCTACCTTCGCTGCCTTGGCCTTGGCCCTTTCAAGCTTATTCACAGCCTTTCGCATTCTGGCGACCGCCTCTTTCGCCTTGTCGCCTTCGATTGTGTCCCGCTTGATCACTTCATTTTCGACCAACTGCGACAGGTTTTCGTTGCCGACCTTGATGTCGGGAAAGAGTCTTCGGATTTCCCTGCGCACTACAGAAATCACCGGCTCCGACCGGATGATCGCCGACACCGTAAACTTGTTGAATAGCTGGGCCTGTTGATGAAAGGCATCCATCGCATCGATTGTCAGCCCTTCCTTGGCAAACAGGAAAAGACACTGCAAATGGTCCTCATTCTTTGGATTCATGTCGGCGAAGCCGATGCGGCACACTTGCTCGTGGCTAATCTGATTTGCAACGTAGATCCGAACCAGCCGCCATTCGACCGCATTCGTCAGGATCACCCAGTGGATACCTTGATGAGCGCCGTAGTCGATAACTTGTCTCAGGTGATTATCCGCGAGCCCGCTACCCGCTGATTTGACCTCGACAAGCAATCTCAGCTTTCCACCGATCTTTATCGCGAGGTCGCAATATGTGGCCTTAATCTGATGCTCTGACGTAAGCTCATCATATTTATCATAGCCAAACACGTCGGCCAGGATGTCCTTGATCAAGGTAACCGTGTCGGCTTCCGCGACATCAGACTTTTGCTGAGCCAGGGTAATCCGTTGATATTTCTTTAGATTCGACGCAATTCGTTCGACGAATTTCTTTGGTAATTTATTCAATGACTCGCCCTCCCTATCCCCGGCGGGATTTGAGGACGAGTCTACTTGAAAGACAAGCGGAAATTGTCGCCTGTTTCTCCCTCCCGTGCGATCCCTGTCTGTATACAAGGGAAGCCGGCAGACGTGTAAGGCAGCGCCAGCTCGGTCTAGTCAGAGAAACCCAATAAACCGTCCGGCGAAAAGCACGGACGTCCAGAGAATCATCGAAAGCACAGCCAGCACGGTCACGGTCCCGCCAGCCGGCTCGTCACCGCCTCTTGCGCGGCGCATGAAGGCAAGGAAGTTGGCGCCGGCAAGCAGGATGAGCGTCATCTTGGCGAGGAAGATCGGCATCGCCGCATACTCCCTCGCCCTGACTGAAAAGAGCAGCGACCCCGTGACGAGCGCACCGGCGAACGCGCCCAATGCGATGCAGCGCAGCAGCGCGACGAACGCCGGCTGCGGCAGCGCGCTGAAGGCGCCCAGGATCTTGAGATCCATGAGCCAGACGCTGGTCAGCAGCGCGCCGATCGACATGATGTGCAGCGCATTGACGATGGGGTAGGCGAGGAAGGATGACTTCAGCCCCCGCACGAAAGCGACTTGCTCGATGCCGGCGAGGAACCCGTCCATTCAGGCCGGCGGCACGCGGTCGGGATAGACATCATAGGTCTTGCCGCCGACGACGACACGAACTGCCTTCATGCGCTTTTCGCTCTCGTCTTGCGAGCGGTTGCCGATCGCGGTCACCTCGTCGCCGACCTTGGCAACGTCCTCGGTGAAGCCGGCGGCGATCGTGCGGGACGGCGGTGCCATCTCCACCCGCCAGGCCTCTCCCTTCGCGTCGACGTCCAGCGTGGCGTGCGGGTTGCCGATATAGATGGCCGTGATCTTGCCCCGGAGTTCGAAAAACCCGTCCTGGGTCCACGACCAGCCGTGATGGGCATAGGCCGCGGTTGCGGCGGCAAGCATCACCGCCGCCGTCAGCGTGACGCCCCGAACCCCGTTGAAAGGTGACTGCATCGCTCGTCTCCTCGGTTCGGCATTCGAGAGTAGGTCACGGCGCGGCAACGTCAAATCACATAAGGCCTTGGTATCGGGAGGATTTCGATTCCCGATACGCCAATAGGAGATATCCTTGCCAAGCTCAGTGGCAGCACCCTTCCCCATACTGCAGCTGCTCCTGCCAGCTCTGCGCCCTGCCCTCGGGCGTGAAATCCATCAGGTTCCACAGGATCTCGCAGGTGCCGATGGCGCGCGGGTCCTGACCGGGTTCGGGCGGCGCGAAGCCGAGTTCGGAGCTCCAGAAGTGGCGGATGCCGTCGCCGTCGCGGTGGAACACCGAAAGCACCGGAAGCTGCGCGCCGTCCTTGGCCTCGGCCTGGTAGTCGCGCTTGAAGCTGTTGCCGGCCGAGGAAACCAGCCGCATGTTGGTCCAGCCGCGGTCACGGCCAAGCGTCAGCAGGTTTTCCAGCGCGGTCTTGGCCACGACAGCGAAATTGTAGCCGGCAGCCTCGAGATGCCCAATGGCGCCGTCGAACTGGTCGAGCAGCGCCGTGCAGGATGGGCACGGCTGGTCCTGTCTCGGCAGCTTCGCCGTGCCGCCGCTGGTCGCCACGTCGCGCGTCTCCTGCGGATGGCGCGGAAACATCATCGAATAGACGATCAGCGTGTCCTTGCCGGGCGCAAACAGCTCCGACAGTTTTATACGGGCCGGCTTGCCGTCGGCGCCAAGCCCGTCGAAGACATAATTCTGCGGCACCAGCCCGCCGGGCGGCAGCGCGCGGCGGGCGACGGCGACATCCTCCATGGCGCGGCGCAGTTCGATTTCCTTCTGCAGCAGCTCGTCGCGGGCGGCGCGATATTCCTGGGATTCATTGGGAAAGCTGATCATCGTCATCTCCATCTGCCGGGGCGGCGCGTGGCGGGAGGCGCCTTGCCTCCCAAGGACGCATCGCCAAAGACGGTTCCGACATTTTTTGCTGCGCCGTTGCCGCTCACTCTTGCCCATTCCGGGCGCTGGCGCCGCCCCTCATTGCCCTGCCGGGCATTTCTCCCCGTATAGTGACGGGGAGAAAGGTGCCTTCGCCGACGGTTTCGCCAATCTCCGGCGTGGCAGAGGGCGTGCCGGCGTTGCGGCCAGCCCCTTCTACCCGTCACTATACGGGGAGAAGGTGGCGGCAGCCGGATGAGGGGCAGCGCCGACTTCGCCAAATGGCGATCAGCTTCGCTGAGGCAAACCTATGCTCACCCCGCCCAATCCACCTCGACCATTCCCAGCCGCTGATAGAGCCTGACCGCGGCGGCGTTCTCGACCGTATTGGTCTTGAGATCGACATGCGCAGCACCCCTCGCACGAAACACCGCAAAGGCGTGGCGCATCAGCGCTTCGGCTATGCCCTTGTCGCGCGCCTCGGGGTGGACGGCAAGGTCCTTGACGAAAGCCCGCGTCCAGCAGAGCGCCGCACCCGCCAGACGGCCTTTGCGGTCGATGACCAGGAAACACAAACCGGGGTCGAATTCGGCGTCGCCCGAAACGCGCGGCCACCATTGGTCGAACGGCCCATCGGCGCCGTCGTCGAACACCGCGGTCAACAGCGTATGCAAAGCGAGTGCATCGGCGGCTTCGAAGCCGCGCATGAAAAACCCTTCCGGCCAGCGCGGCGCCAGAAGCGTGTCGTCGAGGACCTTGCGCAGTCTTATTTCGTTTGGCGCCGGCGGACGCGGCTCAGGCATCGGGCTGCATGCGGCGACGCAAGCGGTCGCTGTCAAGGCCGGTTTCGCCCAGCATACCCCTGCGCTTGGCGTCGTAATAATAGCCGCTCTGGTAGAGCCGGTCGGCGCGCTTGGGATTGCCGCCGCTGACCAGCCAGGCGCCGCGCAGATATTTCACCGCATATTTCAGGTTGGTCTCGGCGTCGAACAGGCCGCTCGCCGGCCCGTCATAGCCCATGCCGCGCGCCGTTGCGTGCTTGATCTGCATTAGCCCCCAATGGCCGTGATTGTAGGCTTTCGGGTTGAAGGTGCTCTCGCGGTTGACGACACTGCGCACCAGATCGACCGGCACCTGGTAGAGCGCGGAATATTTCTCGATCAGCCGCTCGATCTCGCTGCGGCCGCCGGCGTTCGACTGCCCCTCTGCCGGGTCGGTCGCGGCCAGGGCGGCCGGGTTCTGCGGCACAGTATAAGAAACCGGCTGAACGCCGGGCATGGCAGCGGTCTGTTCGGTGACCGGCATGGCGACAGCGGCCGTCACGGCGGCTGGCTGGGCGTTGGCCGTCATGACGCTGGGCGCAGAAGCCGCCAGCGGCGTCGGCCCGGCAAAGGCGGCGGCCGGCTCGACCGGCAGTGCAGCCGCCTGGGCGACGCCGGATGGTTCCGGCAGGACCGAAACCGTGTCGGGCAGCGCCAGCGTGAAACCGGCATCGGCAGTGGTGTTATTTTCAGTGAAGGCGGACGCCGGGGTCGACGGCGAAGTCGAGGTGCAGCCGCTGAGAGCGGTCAGAGCCAACACCGCCGCAAGGACGGGAAAGAGGAATTTTGCTGGCAAGCGGCGCTCGGGTCCGGTTCGTCGGGTGTTAAGAAGTCCTTACACCAGCATCTTTCCCCGGGCAATCCGCGGTACCCGGTGGTTTTCGGGTGGCGAGCCGGGCCGGGAAATGCGATATTGTTCTGGATTTGTACTTCGATTTTTCGGAAAGGAGCACGCCATGCACGCCCCTCATGCCACCATCGGCCACGCGGTCTTCGAAACCGTGCTCGGCTTCATGGGCATCGCCTGGAGCGAAGCCGGGCTGACCCGGCTCTGCCTGCCGCAGCGCAGCCGCGACGCGGTGGAGCGCCGGCTGTTGCGCCATGCTGCCGCCGAGCAGCCTGCGCAGCCCGAACCGCAATGGGTTACCGAGCTGATCGCGTCGATCAAGGCCTACGCCGCCGGCGAGGACGTCAATTTCTCCGGCGTGCCGGTCGATCTCAGCGGCGTCGACGAGTTCCGCCTGGCGATCTATGATGCCGCGCGAAAACTCGCCTTCGGCGAAACCACCACCTATGGCGAACTGGCCAAACGCGCCGGCCATGCCGGGCTCGCGCGTGAGACGGGCGCCGCGCTCGGCGCCAACCCGGTGCCGCTGGTCATCCCTTGCCACCGCATCCTTGCCGCCGGCGGCAAGATCGGCGGCTTTTCCGCCCCCGGCGGCTCGGCCACCAAGGAAAAGATGCTGGCAATGGAAGGCGTACGCGTCGGCCCGCCGCCGGCGGCGCAGGTGTCGTTCGGGTTCTAGGTATGTTGATATTCAGGTGATGCCGGCCTGCAAATGGCGGCTTCCTGCGCTTCCGGTGCTCACGTACCCAAAGTACGCTCCGCTCCGGTTCTCGGAATCCACCATTTTCAGCTCGGCCTGACCTGAATCTCAACACACCCCGGCGCATCATCTCGAAGACCTAATCCGGAAGCAGGCGCCGGCGGAAGCGTCGGTCGATCTCCACACGCTTGCATTTGTAGACGGTGCAGGAATTCGTATCGGCGCTCGGCACCGAAGCCCGCGCCCTAACCTCGCCCATATCGCAGAATTGCTGGCTCCGCACGTAGCGGTCGTAGAGCGCCAGCCCCGGCACGCGCGCCGATCTGTAGCGCAGGATGACCGCGCCCTCGCGCGCGATCGTCGCCTGCACCTTGCCGCAGCTCATGCGGGTCGGGTCGTAGCGCGAGACCGCCTGCGCCTCGGCGGCCACCAGCGTCAGGCAAGCGGCAAGCAGAACGATTTTCATGGCCCTCTCCCCAAACCCGGCCGCGCCCGAAGCCGGCGCGATCCTGCCGCGTCAGGCGCGCAACAACGACGCTCTCACGCGATTGGGGCGGCCGTTGGGCAGCGTTGCCGCGGCGCCATTTTCCGCCCCGTCTTGTTTTTTGCGCGAAAGCATATTATATGCGGTCCATTGATATTTCGGCCGATCGATCCGGGCCTCGCGATATTCGCGTTTGCTGACGTTCTATCTCCAAAATCTCGATACAAATCGGCTGGGTTTCGGCCCAGTCAAACCAAAGCAAACGTAAAGGACTATCGAAATGGCAACAGGTACGGTCAAGTGGTTTAATTCCACCAAGGGTTTCGGCTTCATTCAGCCTGACAGCGGCGGCGCGGACGTTTTCGTCCACATCTCTGCAGTCGAGCGCGCTGGACTGTCGACCCTGGTTGAAGGCCAGAAGATCAACTTCGAGATCGAGCAGGACCGCCGCACTGGCAAATCGTCCGCTGGATCTCTGAGCAAGGCAGCCTGATTTTGCGAATGGCGCGCGCCGGGCGATAGCCCGGGGCGTGCGGCAAGTCACGGATGTACTGGCGGTCGCGCGAGAAGCGCGCCGGAGCGAAAGACCCCGACAAGCCGAAGCAGCAGATTGCTGCCGGCCCGGCCAAAGCGCTCCCGATCAGGCTACCAAGCATGGGAAGGCGGGATTTTGTCCCGCCTTTTTGCTGTCTGGATTTCAGACGCCGACAATTGGCGAAACCGGCAACACGGCGTCCTTCTCCCCGTCACTATACCGGGAGAAGTGCCCGGCAGGGCGATGAGGGGCAGCGCGACGCATCAGACCTACTAATCGCACTGCCAAGCACGACATTACGACAAAGGGCTGGCGCCGCCCCTCATCTGGCTGCCGCCATCTTCTCCCCGTATAGTGACGGGGAGAAGGACGCTTTCGCCGAAGATTTCGCTAACCGCCAACGTTGCTCAGCAAGGTCGGCGAGTTGCACTCAACCCACCCACTCCAGCGGCACGTGCCCCGGATCGGCCTCGACCCGTTTCAGCCAGGCGGCGACCGCCGGATAAGCGTCGAGCTGAAAGCCGCCCATCTCGGCCGCATGCGTATAGGCATAGAGCGCGATGTCGGCGACGCTGAGCGCCTCGCCGGCGAAGAATCGGCTCTCGGCCAGGCGCTTGTCCATGACGCCAAGCGCCTTGTTGCCGCGCTCCAGCGTCAGCGCCAGCCGCTCCGGCGTCGCATCCCTGGCCCGTTCGGGAAAGGTCAGCAGCGCCCTGCGAACGGCGATATAAGGCTCGTGGCTGTATTGCTCGAAGAAAAGCCACTGATAGGTCAGCGCGCGTTCATATCTGTCCGCCGGCAGGAACCGCGTGCCTTCGGCGAGATAGAGCAGGATGGCGTTGGATTCGGCAAGCCGCCGGCCATCGTCGAGTTCGAGCAGCGGCACCATGGCGTTCGGGTTCTTGGCGACATAGTCGGGCTTGCGCGTGTCGCCAGTATGCGAGCTGACCTCGACGTTGGTGAAAGGGATGCCGAGCTTGGCCATCAAGAGGCGCGGCTTGTAGCAATTGCCGCTGTCGATCATTCCGTAGAGTATCATTGGCGCTCCCTTTGCTCCTGCGACGACAGCGTCGAGGCTCGATGAGCCGACCGGCTTTATCGCGACAACGGCGGCTTCATCCAGTGATTTGTTTTGGCGTATCGATCAGCGCCGCTGATGCATCGGGATGTGTCGAGATTGCCGGCATCACCGGGATATCGGCATGGCCCGAAAGGAATTATCTAAAAGTCTATTGGTACAATATCTCATTTTTCTCTGCGGCTGCCGTTTTAATTTCATGGAATAATTTAACAATACCAAACGCAGAGGTAAACATTCGTCTTATCCCCTTCTTGCCCTTCAATCCTTCTATTAGGATGTCCCTTTTTGCAAGGACGTGCCCCTGAGATGCTCCTTTGTCTCGAAATATTTCGACCTGCGGATCGGACGGGTTAACGTCCTTTATCAACCTATAACACCAATACGCCGCCGACGGGTTGCTGTCCGAAATTCTCTTAAATCTTTCTATCGCTTCGACAAAATTGCCAGATCTCTGTTGTACCCCTGCAATTCTATATGTTGCGATGTCACTACCTAGACTCTCCGCTATCGAATAATACTCCACAGCCAAGTCTGTGTTTTGAAAGGCGCTGTCCATATCGTAGGCTATACCCAGTGAGTACGCTGCCGCTGCTTTCTTACCCTCATACTTCATTGCATCTAAGAGAATCGATGTTGCCGCCTGCATATCACCTCTCTGGAGAGCCTGCTTAGCCTGCAACAATTGAAGATCATCCTCGTCAGACATACGTTTCTCTCTCATTTCGGTCGTCTGCGATCCGGTATCGTGACTTGATTTGGGCCGGCACCATGCTAGCCGAATAAAGGCACGACGTTGTTGTCCATGCCAAGCAGCCTGTCGATAGGCAGCGGTTCTTCATCGAAGACCATGCCGGCCAGCGCCGGCCGCGCCAGATGATAACCCTGCAAAAGGTCGACGCCGCCATCCAGCGCGACGCGCAAACGAGTGGCATTCTCGATTCCTTCGACCAGCACCTTGGTGCCGCGGTCGTGCAGCGCCGAAACCAGCGGCCGGAAGAACCGTTCGGCGGCGGCATGGCGGCAGAATTCGGCGAACCAGGTGCCGTCGATCTTGACGATGTCGGGCTGCACGAGGGCGACCCTTTCTTCCGTCGAATGCCCGGTGCCGAAATCGTCGATGGCGATGCGGATGCCGTCGCGCCGCATCTCACGCGCCAGCCTGACAAGCAGCTTGTCGCCGGCCGCCTGCTCGGTGATCTCGCAAACCAACATGCCGGGATGCAGGCCGAAATCCGCCAGATGCCTGGTCATCAGCCTGATTTCGGCCAGTGCCCGTGCGGGATCATCATTGATCAGCGGATTGTAGTTGAAGAACAGGTCGAGCCCGTCGAGGCCGATGTTGCGGAAATTGCGCAAATGCAGCACCCGGCACATGGTTTCGACAAACAGGCGATCCGCTGCCGGCACGCCTTCGAAGAACATTTGCGGCGCCACCGGCCTGCCGGCACGATGCGGCTCGATCAGTCCCTCCACCGCGACGGCGGCGAGAAACCTGCCGCGCGGCGCGAAGACCGGCTGGTAGGCGCTCCTCAGCCGGAATGTGCCGTAGACGCCGTATTCGATGCCGACCTCGTCGGCAAAGATCGCCTCGCCGACCTTGCGCCGCATGTCGGCTTGCCCGGTCACGATGCCACCCTGCGGCCGAAGGCCCGCATCCGTCGCCGCGGCGGAACGGCCGCAGGCACCTTCTCCATGTCCGGCGACTCCGCGGCCGCCTGCCCGCTCTTGTCGAAGACGTGAAAGCTGGTCGGCGCAAGCTCAGGGCGCGCCAGCACGTAGCCCTGCACCATCGAGGCGCCCGACTTTTCGGCGAGCTCTAGCTGCCAGCCCGTCTCGATGCCCTCGAATACCGTTCGGATGCCTTGTTCTTCGAAGCTTGTCACCATGGCGGTCAGCAAAGCGAAGCCGGCACCGGACTCCATCAGTGTCATGATCCAGTCGGCGTCGAACTTGACGATGTCTGGCCTGAGCTCCTTGATGCGATTGATGTCGGACTCGTCGGCGCCGTAATCGTCGACGGCAATGCGCAAACCATTGCCCCTGAGCGCCTCGACGAAATTGTAGAGCGTTTCCTGCGATGCCGATTTCTGCTCGGTGACCTCGCAGACGACGCGGCGCGGATCGATGTCCGCCTCGTGCAACACCAGCCGCATGTCGCGCAGCGCCTTATCGGCAATGCTGCGATCGGTGAACACCGACGGATCGAAATTGATGAAGATCGAGGCGTCTCGCGGCAGGCAGGCGCCGGCGTTCAGAAGGTGCAGCGTCCTTGTCAGCGCCTCGATGTGCAGGCGGTCGACAGCGGGACAGCTGTTGAAGAAACTCATCGGCGGCTGCGGCTCGCCGTCGCGGAACGGCCGGATCAGCCCCTCGAAGGCGACGACGGAATGCTTGCCCTTGTTGAAGGCGAAGATCGGCTGGAAAGCGCTTTGCAGCGTATAGGCGGCCCAGACACCGCTGGCGGTGCCGTCATTGTGGCGGATGATATGGGCGAGCCCGATGCTGCGCGTCACGGTTCCTCGCTATGCGAGACTTGGCGGACCGGGTTGCGATCCCTGCCATTCAAACTTTTACCGGCTGTTGATGAATTTATTGTTGCCGGGATTTGCGGGCTGGCTCATCCGACAATGCTTGCGCCCGGGCTTGCGCTTGACAAGATGATACGACATGAGAGGCGCCGCGGCGCCTTCGCCGCGCCGGTCCTTTTTGGAGATACCTGTCATGGCCTTTCTTGCCGACGCCCTGTCCCGCGTGAAGCCTTCCGCGACCATCGCGGTGACGCAGAAAGCGCGCGAGCTGAAAAACGCCGGCCGGGACGTGATCGGGCTGGGCGCCGGCGAACCGGACTTCGACACGCCCGACAATATCAAGAACGCCGCAATCGAGGCCATCCGCCGCGGTGAGACGAAATATCCGCCGGTATCCGGCATCGTGTCGCTGCGCGAGGCGATCGCGAAAAAGTTCAAGCGCGAGAATAATCTCGACTACCGGCCGGAGCAGACCATCGTCGGCACCGGCGGCAAGCAGATCCTGTTCAACGCCTTCATGGCGACGCTGAACCCCGGCGACGAGGTGATCATCCCGCGGCCCTATTGGGTGAGTTATCCCGAAATGGTGGCGATCTGCGGCGGCACGTCGGCCTTTGCCGACACCTCCATCGACAACGGCTTCAAGCTGACCCCGGCGGCGCTGGAGAAGGCGATCACGCCGCGCACCAAATGGCTGTTGATGAACTCGCCGTCCAATCCGTCGGGCGCCGCCTATGCCGAAGCGGAGCTCAAGGGCCTGGCCGACGTGCTGTTGAGACATCCCCATGTCTGGGTGCTGACCGACGACATGTACGAGCATCTGATCTATGGCGACTTCGTCTTCAAAACCATCGCCGAGGTCGAGCCGAAACTCTATGAGCGCACGCTGACTATGAACGGAGTGTCGAAGGCCTATGCCATGACTGGCTGGCGCATCGGCTATGCGGCAGGCCCGGTGCCGCTGATCAAGGCGATGGACATGATCCAGGGCCAGCAGACCTCCGGCGCCTGCACCATCGCCCAATGGGCGGCGGTCGAAGCGCTGAACGGGCCGCAGGATTTCATCCCGAAGAACAAGGCGATCTTCCAGGGCCGGCGCGATCTCGTCGTCTCGATGCTCAACCAGGCGCGCGGCATCACCTGCCCGTCGCCGGAGGGTGCGTTCTACGTCTATCCCTCCTGTGCCCAGCTGATCGGCAGGAAGACCAAGAGCGGCAAGGTGATCGACGGCGACGAAACCTTCTGCTCGGAACTGCTCGATGCCGAGGGCGTGGCGGTTGTTTTCGGCTCGGCCTTTGGCCTCGGCCCGAACTTCCGCATCTCCTACGCCACGTCGGAGGCATTGCTCGAAGAGGCCTGCACGCGCATCCAGCGTTTCACCGCCTCGCTGATCTGATCGGGCATATTGCTGCCAAAGAAAAACCCGGCGCAAGCCGGGTTTTTCAGCCCAGAACCTTTCAGCCGCCATACTGCTCGTCGTTCACCTTCTCCAGCCAGTCGACATGCACACCCTCGAGCGCTTCCTGCATGGCGATATGCGTCATCGCCGATTTGGGCGCGGCGCCGTGCCAGTGCTTTTCGCCGGCCGCGAAGGAGACGA
Source organism: Mesorhizobium sp. M0571 (assembly GCF_040320985.1). Lineage (NCBI taxonomy): Bacteria > Pseudomonadati > Pseudomonadota > Alphaproteobacteria > Hyphomicrobiales > Phyllobacteriaceae > Mesorhizobium > Mesorhizobium sp. M0571. The sequence goes on along the minus strand of NZ_JAMYQT010000006.1, from coordinate 139,929 downwards.
CGTCGCCGGCCCGGATCTCCTGTATCGGCCCGCCCCAGCTTTGCGCGAGGCCGGCGCCGGACGTGACATAGAGCGTCTGGCCGAGCGGATGCGTGTGCCAGTGGGTGCGGGCGCCGGGCTCGAAGCTGACCGTGGTGGCCCTGAGCCGCGCCGGCGCTTCCTTCTCGATGATCGGCGTCTGCAACACCCGGCCGGTGAAGTATTTGTCCGGCGCAATGATCGTCGGCACGCTGCCGCAGGCAATGATCTTCATCGTCGCAAATCCTCGCTCTAGTTCTAATGTGGTGGGCGGTCCGGCAACGGCCGTTCCTTCTGTCTAGACCCTACCACTTTCGTCCGATGCCGGCTGCATGCCCTGCCGGCCGCGGACAAGGCGCGGCCAAAACAGGCCGGTGCGTCCGCGGTAGGCGTTGTAGGCACCGGCCAGCCTTGTCCGCGAAAATTTTCGCTCTTCGTCCAATGCTGCGATCGCGTAGATCGCAACGATGCCGGCGACCGGCACCACCGCCCAGACCGACCAGGTCGCGATACCCCACCCTATCCAGAAGATGATGTAGGACGTGTAGAACGGATGGCGGACGTGGAAATACGGGCCTTCGGTCACCAGGCTGTCGGGAGTTTCGGGGTCGAATGCGAAACGCAGCCGCGCCTTGCGGGAGACCGAGATCGCCCACCAGAACAGCGCCGAGCTTGCCAGCTCGATGGCGAGCCCGCCGATCTTCGCCGTCCCCGGCTGCCGCTCGATCCACAGGAGCGCAAGAAAGAACAGCGCCGTGCCGACGACGACAGCCGAAATGACCATGGCGCCTGGAGACATGGTCGGCGACTGGAAATGCGCGCGCATGGACCAGGCATATTGGCCGAGCGTGGCGATGCTGCTGATCGAGACGAGAAGGTCGAGAGTGGATTCCATCATCAGGGTCCCGGGGTTAGCTGTGGTGGATTCGCTGCATCATACCCGGCAGAAGCCGAGAAATCATTTCTTAACCACCACTCTAAACAACATGGTGACCTCGGCATGCAATGTTGACGTTGAGACAATTCGAAGGTCCAACACGCTATGGCCGTTTCCCATCGCACGATCCGCACACCGCAAGCGGATTTGCGCCTCAGCCAGTCGTCGGGACCCGGCGTCCCGCTTGTCCTGATCCATGGGTCGGGCAGTTCGCGCGCCGTATTCGCCCGTCAGTTCGACAGCCCCTTGGCCGCTGCCCATCGGTTGATTGCCTTCGACCTGCCCGGTCACGGAGAATCGTCGGACGCCCGCGATCCGGCGACGGACTACACCATCGCCGGTCTTGCCCAATCGGCGGCTCAGCTTCTCGATGGCTTGGGGATCGACCGCGCCGTCGTCTTCGGCTGGTCGCTCGGCGGACACGTGGCGATCGAGCTCGCGAGTCTCCACCCGGCGGTCGGCGGACTGATGCTGACCGGCGCACCGCCGGTATCGAAGGGCCCTTTCGGCATGCTGCGCGGCTTCCATGCTCATTGGGATATGCTGCTGGCCTCCAAGAAGACGTATTCCGAACGCGATGCCGAGCGCTTCGAAACGCTCTGCTTCGGCGACACCGCCGACCCGTCGTTCCGCAAAACCATCCTGCGCACCGACGGCCGGCTGCGCGCCGCGGTGACGCGCGGCATGCTCACCGGCAAGGGCGCCGACCAGAGACAGGTGGTCGAGCAAGCCGCGTTTCCGGTCGCCATCGTCAATGGCGAGAACGACCCGTTCGTCCGGCTCGGCTATTTTGAAACGCTCGCCTGCGGCTCGTTGTGGGAGCAGTGCCACATTATTTCCGGTGCCGGGCATGCGCCTTTCTGGGAGCGTGCGGACCTGTTCAATCCGTTGCTCGCGCGCTTTGCCGAGGCGGTCGTGGCGCAGCGCGTGGACGGAACTCCGCTGGCGTCGCGCCAAGCCGGCACCGGCTGAACCCGGCCCCCGAACTTCAACCTCAAATCCCTTGCCCTCCCGGCCTGCCCGTGGGACGATGCCGCTTGGGTAGGTGGCAAATTGAAAAAAGCCTCGCCCGCGACGGCCGACAGGCCGGCCGCCGCTCACAGGGAAACGCCTGAGTGGAGGTCAGCCATGGGTACTCGCGCCGGAGGACGACGCACGGGACCGAAATGCATTGCCATAGTCGGTCCCTTCGCAAGCGGTAAGACGACACTTCTCGAAGCCATACTTGCCCGTACAGGCGCCATTCCCCGCCAGAATCCCGTTTCGTCGGGAAATACCGTTTCCGATCATTCGCCCGAGGCGCGCGCTCATGCCATGAGCGTCGAGGCGACCTTCGCCACCACCGAATTCATGGGCGAGCCGTTCACCTTCGTCGATTGCCCCGGCTCCATCGAATTCTCCTTCGAAGCCGAGCCGGTGCTGGCCGCCTGCGATGTCGCCGTGGTCGTCGCCGAAGCCGACGAGAAGAAGATCCCTGCCCTGCAGCTGATCATCCGCAAGCTCGACGATCTCGGCGTGCCGCGCATCCTGTTCCTGAACAAGGTCGACAAGGCGATATCCGGAGTGCGCGACACGCTGAAGATGCTGCAGCCGGCGAGCTCGGTGCCTCTGCTGCTGCGCCAGATCCCGCTGCGCAAGGACGGCGTCGTTATCGGCTCGATCGACCTCGCTTTGGAGCGGGCCTACATCTATCGCGAATATGCCGAGAGCGAGGTCGCCCAGATCCCGAGCGACGACAAGGCGCGCGAGCTCGAGGCGCGCTTTTCCATGCTGGAGACGCTCGCCGACCATGACGACCAGCTGATGGAGCAATTGCTGGACGAGATCGAACCGCCGAAGGATGCGATCTTCGACGATCTCGCCGCCGACCTGCGCGACGGCACGGTGACGCCGGTGCTGATCGGCACCGCCGAGAAGGGCAATGGCGTGCTGCGCCTGTTGAAGGCGATCCGTCACGACGCACCCAATATAGAGGCGACACGCAAGCGCCTCGGCGCTTCCGATGGCGATGCCACCGCAGTCCAGGTGATGAAGACCATCCACACCCCGCATGGCGGCAAGCTGTCGGTATCGCGCATCCTGTCCGGCCAGGTCGCCGATGCCGCCGAGCTGTTCCTTTCCAGCGGCGAAACGGCAAAGGTCTCCGGCATCTACAAGATGCTCGGCAAGGACCAGTTCAAGCTGAGTTCGGCCAAGGCCGGCGACACGGTCGCGCTCGGCAAGCTGGACGCCGTCAGGACGGGCCAGACGCTGAGCTCGACCAAGGGCGGCATCAAGCCGCTGGCCACGCTGGCACCGCCGCAACCGGTCTTCGCCTTCGCGCTGCGGCCGAAAGAGCGCAAGGACGAGGTGAAGATGTCGGCGGCCATCCAGCGCCTGGCCGAGGAAGATCCCTCGCTCAACCTGCATCACAACCAGGATTCCGCCGAAACCGTGCTGTCCGGGCATGGCGAGATGCATCTGCGCGTCGTGCGCGAGCGGCTGGAAGGCAAGAACCAGATCCCGGTCGAAGGCCATGTGCCGGCCGTGCCCTACCGCGAGACGATCCGCAAAGCGACGCAGCAGCGCGGCCGCCACAAGAAACAATCGGGTGGCCACGGCCAGTTCGGCGACGTGGTGATCGAGATCAAACCGCTGCCGCGCGGTTCAGGCTTCCAGTTCACCGATACGATCACCGGCGGCGTCGTGCCGAAGACCTACATCCAGTCGGTCGAGACCGGCGTGCGCGATTACCTGAAATCCGGCCCGCTCGGCTTCCCGGTCGTCGATGTTGCCGTCAACCTTTCCGACGGCTCCTACCATGCGGTCGATTCCTCCGACATGGCCTTCCAGATGGCGGCGAAGCTGGCGATGAAGGAAGGCATGGCCGCGTGCTCGCCGGTATTGCTTGAGCCGGTGATGAAGGTCGAGATCGTCACGCCGTCCGACGCGACGTCGAAGATCATCGCGCTGATCCCGCAGCGGCGCGGCCAGATCCTCGGCTACGACGCGCGGCCCGGTTGGCCCGGATGGGACGTCGTCGAGGCGACCATGCCGCAAGCCGAGATCGGCGACCTCATCATCGAGCTGCGCTCGGCCACGGCGGGTGTCGCCAGCTACCGGGCCGTCTTCGACCACATGGCCGAACTCACCGGCCGGTTGGCCGACGAAGCGCTGAACGCCAACGGCAAGGCCGCCTGAAACAGCAGCTGGCCGCCAGGGTACAAGGAAACGGCGCCCGGATCATGGGGGCGCCGTTTCATTGCGGACCGTCTTCGTGGGAGGCGAAACGGCAGGTCCGCCGCATGCTTGCCGCCGGTGCTTGGCGGAGGAAGGTTCGGACGCGGTAGCCGCCTGAGCCCGGGTCGTCCGAGTGATGCCCCCATCCCCCGGACGAGCCACACCGCGTCCTATGCTCTGCTTAGTCGATTTGGCGCGCCTGCGGCATGTTACCCGAGGTTACATGTCACTGTTACGCGCCAGTTCCGGCCAATTTTCCGTCGATGCGGCTTGATTTCAGGCAACAAAAAAGCCGGATCAATGAAGACCCGGCTGAGTTTGATTGGAAGTGCCTGTTAAGGCTAACCTCCAGAGGGGAACACTCGAGAGCGCTAATGGGAGGAGAACGCGCTCAGGAGATGATCTATATATCTGCTCTTCATGCCCAAGAAACAAGCATCTATTTTGCAACACACACATGCAAAAAGGCGCCGGCTGTGGTCTAATCCGTCCCGAAGCGCAATAGGACCAGTTGAATCGCCGAAATGCGGCGTGCGGCAAGGCAAAAATCGATCCGTAGCCGCGAAACAGCAGCGATTCTTGCTCGGAAGAGCGAAAAACGCAGGATGACGTGGAATCGGGCAGCACGCGTTTATTTTTGCGGCAGCCTGACCGTGCTGGTGCATGTCGCCCAAAAGCCCGCCCTCGGGCTTGACCCGAGGGTGCAGCGGTTTGGGATAACGACATGCACAAGAATAAAGCCTGGAGCGCGTCGCAAGAGACCGTTCAAGGGTGCGCTTTGGGTAAGGAGACCTCCATGCGGGCCGTTTCGGCGATCGCCGGCAGCGCTCTGTTCCTTGTTGCGGCGCCCGGCGTTGTCGCCGGACTGCTGCCTTGGCTGCTGACCGATCGCTATCGCCTGCCCTGGTCGAGCCTGCCCGGTTTCGTTCCGGTCGGCTGGCTGCTGGTTATCGCCGGCACAGCCGTACTGCTGCACGCCTTCGCCCGGTTTGCCGTGGAGGGTTTGGGCACGCCCGCCCCGGTCGCGCCGACCGAGAGGCTGGTCGTCGGCGGCATCTACCGCCACGTCCGCAACCCGATGTATGTCGCTGTGCTGTCGATCATCCTCGGCCAGGCGCTGCTGTTTTCGAGCTGGACGGTGGCCGCCTATCTAGTCATCGCCGCGGCCGCCATGATCTCCTTCGTCAAGTTGCATGAGGAGCCGACGCTTGCCCGCCGCTACGGCGCCGAATACGAGGCCTACCGTCGCGCCGTGCCCGGCTGGCTGCCCCGCCTGACGCCTTGGCGTGGATGACTCGGGAAATGGAGCGGCGCCGTCTCAGGGTGTGTTGAGATTCAGGTCAGGCCGAGCCGAGAAAGGTGGGTTCCGAGAACCGGAACGGAGCGTACTTTTGGGTACGTGAGTACCGGAAGCGGAGGAAGCCGCCGTTCGCAGGCCGGCCTCACCTGAATATCGACATACCCTAGAACGACCAGCTTCGGGCCTTGGCGATGATGAAATCGCGAAAGACATGCAGCTTCGCCTGGTTCTTCATCGCGTCGGGATAGGCGAAATAGGTGTCGAAGGACGGCACTTCGGTCTCGGGCAGCAACTGCACCAGCCCGGAATCCTTGCTGACCACGTAATCGGGCAGCATCGCGATGCCGGCACCGCCCTGCACCGCCCGCTTGATCGACAATATGTCGTTGATCTGCAGCGTCGGCACCCTTTGCCCGCCTTCGAAATCGCCGACCGTCTCCAGCCAGTTCAGTTCCGACAGATGCGCCGGCACCGGCACGCCGAAGGTGACGATGCGATGGGCCTTCAGCTCGGCGATGGAATTCGGCTTGCCGTATTTGTTCACATAGGAGGGCGCCGCGTAGAGATGGAAATGCACGGTGAACAGGCGGCGCTGGATGAGGTCGGGCTGCTGCGGCTGGCGCAGCCGGATGGCACAGTCGGCCTGGCGCATGGTGAGGTCGAGCTCCTCATTGGCCAGGATGAGCTGCAGGCTGATCTCGGGATAGAGCTCGATGAACTCCTGTACGCGCTCGGTCAGCCAGCCGGCGCCGAGGCCGACCGTGGTCGTCACCCTGAGCACGCCGGAGGGCCGGTCCTTGGTTTCGGTCAGCCGCGACTTGATGGTTTCGAGCTTCATCAGCACGTCGTGCGCCGTGCGGAACAGCATCTCACCCTGCTCGGTCAGCACCAGGCCGCGGGCGTGGCGGTTGAACAGCGGCACGCCGACGTCATGCTCGAGAGCGCTGACCTGCCGCGAGATCGCCGATTGCGACAAATGCAGGGTTTCCGCAGCATGGGTGAACGACCCCGCTTCCGCTGCGGCGTGAAACACGCGTAGCTTGTCCCAATCCAACGCCATGATTTCCCCTCGTCCTGTTTTCTGGCGTCCGCCTGTTTTTGGCGTCTGAATGAAAAATCAGGCTTTTGCGCGGCTTTTCTCAGCCGCTTGTTCAACAATCACTCCGCCGCTTCGCGGTGAACCTCGATCCCGGCGAGATATTTTTCCGCCTCGAGCGCGGCCATGCAGCCGAGCCCGGCCGCCGTCACCGCCTGACGGTAGATATCGTCGGTCACGTCGCCGGCGGCGAACACGCCCGGCATGTCGGTGCGGGTCGAATCCGGCGCCGTCCACAGATAACCGTTCGGCTTCTGCTTCAGCTTGCCGGCAAACAGCTCGACCGCCGGCGCATGGCCGATCGCCACGAACACGCCGTCGACCACCAGATGCATCTCCTGGCCGGTCACCACATTGCGCAGCTTCAGCCCTTCGATCGACGGCGGCAGCGGCGCCTTGCCGGGCCGGCCGGTGATCTCATCGACCACCGTGTCCCAGATGACGCGGACATTTTCTTTCTGGAGCAGCCGCTCGCGCAGGATGCGCTCGGCGCGGAAATCGCTGCGCCGGTGAATGACGGTGACGCTCTTGGCCAGGTTGGAAAGATAGAGCGCTTCCTCCACCGCCGAATTGCCGCCGCCGATCACCGCGACATCCTTGCCGCGATAGAAGAAACCGTCGCAGGTGGCGCAGGCCGAGACGCCAAACCCCATGAAGGTGTGTTCGCTCGGGATGCCCAGCCACTTCGCCTGCGCGCCGGTGGCGATGATCAGCGCATCGGCGGTATAGGTCGTGCCGGAATCGCCCTTGGCGCGGAACGGCCGCACGTTCAGGTCGACCTCGGTGATGATGTCGTTGACGATGTCGGTGCCGACATGCTCGGCCTGCTTGAGCATTTCGCTCATCAGCCATGGACCCTGGATCGGGTCGGCGAAGCCCGGATAATTTTCAACGTCGGTGGTGATCATCAGCTGTCCGCCCTGCTGCAGGCCGGCGACCAGCATCGGCTTGAGCATGGCGCGGGCGGCATAGATCGCCGCCGTATAGCCGGCAGGGCCGGAGCCGATGATGAGAACAGGCGCGTGCTTGGTGATCATGAAAAGCCTCTGCGGGGAGCAGCCGTGGATTGCGGCATGAACTCTCGTCGATTGTTGCGCGTAATGTAAGTGTTGCCTGCGATGCCAGCAAGGCAAGTTGCCGTTCGTCCCCGGAAAGCTTTGGCGCGACGGTGGCGGCAAGCAACCCGCGGCAAGACGATGCGAAAATCCTCGATCCACCGGATGGAATGGACAGCAAAGTCGTTTAACTACAAAGTCGCGAAAGATTCTTTCGCGTGACCACGGAAGCTGCCATGCCGATCAAGGCCGATCTCGATGCCATCGACTGGAAGATCCTGCGCGAGCTTCAGCAGGACGGGCGTATGACCAATGTCGAACTGTCGAGCCGCGTCGGCATTTCGGCGCCGCCATGCCTGCGCCGCGTCAGGCGGCTGGAGGAGGCCGGCGTCATCCGCGGCTATCGCGCTCTGCTCAATGCGCCGGCGCTCGGCCTCGACGTCGTCGCCTTCTGCCTGATCGGCCTGCATCATCAGGCCGACGCCGAGCTCAAGACCTTCGCCGAGCGCACCCGCGGCTGGCCGATCGTGCGCGATGCCTGGATGGTGTCGGGCGAGTCCGACTTCCTGCTGCATTGCGTGGCAAGCGACCTCGGTACCTTCCAGACCTTCGTCATCGAGGAACTGGCCTCGGCACCCAATGTCGACACTGTGCGAACCGCGCTGACCATCCGCCGGGTCAAGGACGAAGGCCTGGTGGCGTTTTCGGCTTAAGTGGGTACGATCCCAGGCAAAGCGCCTGAGAAATAAAAAACCCGCCTCGGCGGCGGGTCGTCGGCGCGAATCAGCACCATAGCTAGATTAGTAGCATAGCTGCCGGCACAAAGCAAGAACAAAGTTGCCGGCCTTCATTCCAGCTTGGGTTCCTCGCCCCACGAAAGTGGGGAGAGGTGGCTCGGCAAAGCCGAGACGGAGAGGGGAACCGCGCTCTACGAAAGCCCCTCTCCGGCCGCTGCGCGCCCACCTCTCCCCCGCTTCGCGGTGGGCGAGGAACCCAGGTCTTGAGAAGTCGGCGGGACAGCACCCCCTGCCGGCCATCTGCCCCTGCAAGGGGAACGCGCGATCACCCCGCGTCGCAGAGGCGCGTTTCGACTATTTCGCACAAATGGTGATAAAGGCACAAATGCCCCTGCTGGATGATCGGCGTCGAGGTCGAGGGCACGTTGAGCAGGATGTCCGACAATGGCTTCAGCTTGCCGCCGGTGTCGCCGGTCAGGCTGATCACCGTCATGTCCATCAAGCGCGCCTGCTCTGCGGCGGCGAGGATGCTTGGCGAATTGCCGCTGGTCGAAATGGCGAGCAGCACCGCACCCGCCGAGCCGTGCGCCTCGACCTGGCGCGCAAACACCGTGTCGAAGCCGTAATCATTGCCCCAGGCGGTCAGCACCGCCGCATTGGCCGGCAGCGCGATGACGTTGTAGGCCTTGCGCTCCCTGAGGAAGCGGCCGACCAGCTCGCCGGCGATGTGGATGGCATCGCTGGCCGAGCCGCCATTGCCGGCTATCAGCAGTGCCTTTCCTTGCGAAAGCGCCGCGACCACGGCGCTCACCGCCCGCTCCATCTCACTGGCAAGGTCGCGCTCGATCATCGCCGAAATCGCGGCCGCCGAGCGGACCAGGTATTCGTTCAGTTCGGACATGAAACCCTCAGTTGCCGGCGCGCAATCTGCCGATGGTGCCGGTCGTGCTTTTGCCGGCGACGAGGTCGACCAGCACGACGCGCCCGCCCGCCTTCTGCACCACATCGGCGCCGACCACCTGATCGACCGTATAGTCGGCGCCCTTGACCAGTATGTCGGGGCTCAGCGCTTCGATCAGCGAAAGCGGCGTATCCTCCTCGAAGATGACAACGGCGTCGACCGAGGCTAGCGCGGCCAGCACGCAGGCGCGGTCATGCTGGTCGTTGACCGGGCGCCCCGGCCCTTTCAGCCGGCGCACCGAGGCGTCGCTGTTGAGGCCGAGCACCAGCCGGTCGCATTGGCTGCGCGCCGCATGCAACAGGCTGACATGGCCGGCATGCAGGATGTCGAAACAGCCATTGGTGAAGCCGACGCTCAAGCCCTCGTCCTTCCAGGCCGCCACCAGCCGTGCTGCGGCGGCGGCATCGAGGATCGCATCCTTGTGGGCAACCGGACCATGCGAGCGAAACAGCGCACCGGTGAGTTCCTCAATCGTCAGCCGCGCGGTGCCGCGCTTGCCCACCACCACGCCGCCGGCGGCGTTGGCGATGGACCCGGCCATGACGCGGTCGGCGCCTGCTGCCAGCGACAGTGCGAATGTCGCGATCACCGTGTCGCCGGCGCCCGAAACGTCGAACACTTCGCGCGCTTGCGTGGCGACATGGCGGGCGTCGTCCGGACCGACGACGCTCATGCCCTTTTCGCTGCGCGTCGCGACCACGAAATCCAAACCGTGCGCCGAAATCAGCTGGCGCGCCGCCGCCTCGATCTCGTCGTCGGCGAACACTGCGCGGCCGACCGCCTCGCCGAGCTCCTTGCGGTTGGGCGTGATTGCCGTCGCGCCAGCGTAGCGCGCATAATCGCTGCCTTTCGGATCGACCAGCACCGGCTTGCCCGCCGCGCGGCAGATCGAGATCAGCTCGCCGGCGACGCCGTCGAGCAGCACGCCCTTGCCATAGTCGGACAGGATGACGATGTCGGCCCGCGCCAGCGCTTCGCGGAAGCGCCCGACCAGCATCGCGCGCTCGGCATTGCCCAAAGGCTTGATTTCCTCTTCGTCGAAACGCAGCACCTGCTGGTTGAGCGCGCTGAAGCGGCTTTTGGACGAGGTCATGCGATCGGCATCCTGTGCCAGCCCGCCGATGTCGACGCCAAATTCGCCGAGCATGCGCATGAGGTTTTTGCCGGCCTCGTCAGCGCCGATCACCGAGACCGGTATCGCGGCAGCGCCGAGCGAAACGATATTGGCGACGACATTGCCGGCGCCGCCCATCGCCAGCGTTTCGCCGCGCCCGTGCAGCACGGGGATCGGCGCTTCCGGCGAAATGCGCTCGATCACGCCATTGACGAAACGGTCGAGGATTAAGTCGCCGACCACCAGCACGGTGGCGTTGCCGAACCGCGAGATGGCGCGGTGAAGAGGTTCGGGAGGAGGCAGCTTGATCATGTCAACGCGCGGGAGAGCCGATTTCAGTGACAGGGAGACTCGATTGGCAGGGCCGACCATTCATGGCGATGCCGATATACCGCAATTTCAGCCAACGCAACGGCAGGGCAGCGGCAGATCGCGGCGGCGAGACAGTCCGTCAGCTTTTCTGCAACGCGACATGCACGCCTAGCCCGACGAGCACCGCACCGCCGGCGCGTCGCATCAGGCGCTGCGCCCGGCTCGAGCGCCGCAGCCTGGCGATCACCGCGCCGGCCAGCACCACGCAAACGATGTCGGCCGACGAGAACATCAGGTTGACGATCGTTCCAAGCACGACGAACTGCAGCCAGACCGGAAACGCTGCCGAGGCGTCGATGAATTGCGGCAGGAACGCCATGAAGAAAATCGCCGTCTTGGGATTGAGCACCTCGACGGCAACGCTCTCGAAAAAGGCACGGCGGGCGGATTTCGGCTGAATTCCCGGCAAGACGGCATCGCCTTGCGCCTTGGCGCGAAACAGCGAAACACCGAGCCAGATCAGATAGAGCGCACCCACCAGCTTGACCGCCATGTAAAGCACCGGCACGGCATGGAAAAGCACCGACAGGCCGACAGCGGCGGCGAAGACATGCACATAGCCGCCGAGATGGATGCCGAGCGCCGCCATCAGGCCGGACCAGCGGCCGCGCGCCATGGTTTGCGCGGCGGCATAGAGCATGGCCGGGCCGGGGATATAGGCGAAGATCGCCGTGGTGGCGAAAAAGGCGACAAGCAGTTCGGTTGACGGCATTACCTTGCTCCTGTCGCCGATCGGCCGGCAGGCCGACTGAAACGAGACCTTTGCGGCGCCACTATGGCGCTCACCCGGCCGCCCCGCCACCTCTTTGTCGACAGCCCGGCCCGCCTCCCCTATAAGGCCAGAATCCCACAAGGGCTACAATCGGCACAAGATACCAGAGGCTTTCATGATCATCGTCACGGGCGGCGCCGGCATGATCGGTTCCAACATCGTCGCCGCGCTCAACGCCGACGGTTTCAGCGACATCCTCGTCGTCGACGACCTCACCGACGGCCACAAGATCACCAACCTCGCCGACCTCGAGATCGCCGATTATCTCGACAAGGACGATTTCCTGGCGCGGATGGAGGCCGGGGACCTCGGCCGCATCGAGGCCGTCTTCCACCAGGGCGCCTGCTCGACCACCACCGAATGGAACGGCAAGTTCATGATGGAGGTCAACTACGCCTATTCGAAGCGGCTGCTGCACGCCTGCCTGGCGCTGCGCGTGCCCTTCCTCTATGCCTCCTCGGCTTCCGTCTATGGCGGCGGCGCCGAGTTCCGCGAGGAGCCGGAATGCGAACGGCCGCTCAACGTCTATGCCTATTCGAAAAAGCTGTTCGACGACTATGTCCGCCGCACCGTTTTCGATACCGACCATCCGCCGGTGGCGGGCCTGCGTTATTTCAACGTCTACGGGCCGCGCGAGGCGCATAAGGGCGCCATGGCCTCGGTCGCCTTCCATTTGTTCAACCAGGTCGAACGCGGCGAAAACCCGAAGCTGTTCGGCGCCTATGACGGTTTCGGGCCCGGCGAGCAGAGCCGCGACTTCATCCATGTCGGCGATGTCGCCGACGTCAATCTGTGGCTATGGAAACGCGGCTCGAGCGGCATTTTCAACTGCGGCACCGGCAAGGCCCAGCCGTTCCGCGCCATTGCCGAGACGGTGATCGAGGCGCTCGGTAAGGGCCAGATCGAATTCATCGAGTTTCCCGACCACCTCAAGGGCAGCTACCAGAGCTTTACGCAAGCTGATATGTCCCGCTTGCGCGCAGCCGGTTACAATGGCCAGTTCCGCACAGTGGAAACCGGCGTCAGAGACTATGTCGAATGGCTGAAAGCCCAACGATCCTCGTGATCGGCCCACGCTGGGTGGGCGACATGGTGATGGCGCAGTGCCTGTTCCAGGCGCTGAGGGAGCTTCATCCGGATGCCGCCATCGACGTGCTGGCGCCGGCCTGGGCAGCGCCGCTGGTCAAGCGCATGCCCGAAATCCGCCAGCAGATCGACCTGCCGCTGCAATCCGGCGCGTTCGAATTCCGCGTCCGAAGGCGCTTCGGCCGCCTGCTGCGCGGCCGCTACGACATGGCCTTTGTCCTGCCGGGAAGCTGGAAGTCGGCGCTGATCCCGTTCTTTGCCGGCATTCCACGCCGTGTCGGCCATCTCAAGGAAATGCGCTACGGGCTGCTGACCGACATCGTGCCGTTGCCCGATCGCCTGAAACGGCGCACCGCGCAGGCCTATTTCAGCCTTGCCCGGGGCGGCGCGTTCCAGGCGCCGAAGCTTGCCGTCGATCAAGCCAACCAGGCGGCATTGTTCGGCCGTTTCGGGCTGACGGCGGGGAAATTCGTGGCGCTCATGCCCGGCGCCGAATTCGGCCCGGCCAAGCGCTGGCCGAGCGAACACTATGCCGGGCTCGCCCGCGAGATGATGGCGAAAGGGTTTGGCGTGGCACTGTTCGGATCGAAGAACGACGCTGGGGTGACGGCGGAAATCGCCGCGCTGGCTCCGGGCGCCGTCGATCTTGCCGGCCAGACGCGGCTCGAGGATGCCATCGACCTGATCGCGGCGGCGAGGCTCGCCGTCTCCAACGACAGCGGGCTGATGCATGTCGCCGCCGCCGTCGGCACGCCGGTCGTCGCCGTCTACGGCTCGACCTCGCCGCAGAACACGCCGCCGCTCGCCGAGCGCCGCGAACTGCTCTGGCTCGGCCTGTCCTGTTCGCCCTGCCACAAAAAAATCTGCCCGCTCGGTCATCTCAACTGCCTGAAGACGCTGGAGGTCGAACGCGTCGTGGCGGCGGCGGAGCGGCTGCTGGAAATGCCGGCCGCCGCATGAAAGTGCTGATCGTCAAGACATCGTCCATGGGCGACGTCATCCACACCTTTCCGGCAGTCAAGGATGCGCGCCGCGGCCGACCGGATATCTCCTTCGACTGGTGCGTGGAAGAGGCCTTTGCCGGCATCGTCGCCTTGCATCCAGCCATCCAAACCATCCACAGCGTGGCGATCCGGCGCTGGCGCAGGAAGCTGCTTCAGCCCGGCACATGGCAGGAAGTGATCGGCTTGCGCCGCGCCTTGCGCGATTGTCGCTACGACCTCGTTCTCGATGCGCAAGGCCTGCTGAAATCGGCGCTGGTGGCGCGGCTGGCGGCAGCGCCGATCGCCGGTTTCGACCGTTCGAGCGCCCGCGAGCCTTCGGCGAGCCTGTTTTATGGCCATCGCTACGCCGTGCCGCGCGGCCTGCACGCCATCGAGCGCACGAGACGGCTGTTCGGGCTGGCGCTCGGCTACGAGCCGGATTTTTCCCGGCTTGACTCCGGCATCGCGCCGCCGGCCGCAAGATCGACTTTTGCCGGTGAAAAGACAGCCTTCCTGCTGCACGGCACCAGCCGCGAGGACAAGAAATGGCCGGTCGGTGACTGGATCGAAACCGCTCGCCTGCTGGTGGACAAGGGAATGACGCCGGTCACCACCTGGTCGGACGACCGGGAACAGGCGGTTGCCGAAGCGATCGCCGGCGCCGTTTCGCAAACCGTGGTGGTTCCCAGGTCGCCGCTTGCCGAGATCGTCGCCGTCATCGGCGGCTCGACGCTGGTCATCGGCGCCGACACCGGCCTCACCCATCTCGCCAGCGCTTTCGGCCTGCCGACGGTGGCGGTATTCCTCGCCACCGAGCCCGGCCTGACCGGCCCGCGCGGACCATTCTCATCGACGCTCCTGGCCGCGCCTGGGCGCATCGTCACGCCGGCGGAGGTAGTGGCGGAAGCCGAAAGGTTGCTGGCGCTTCGGGAGACTGGTCCGATCAATGTTGGTAGGGGCTGACCGGCAAGATTAGCGCTGCCCCTCATCTGGCTGCCGCCATCTTCTCCCCGTATGTATAGGGACGGGGAGAAGGACGCCTTCACCGAGGATTTCGCCAATCAGCAACGTTGCAGAAACAGCACCGACGTTGCGGCCAGCCCCTTCTCCCCGTCACTATACGGGGAGAAGTGCCCGGCAGGGCGATGAGGGGCAGCGCTAGCTGATGGAATTAAAGGCGCCCTTAAATGAACTGCACCTGGACGATCTCATACCCGCGCGCGCCGCCCGGTGCGTTGACCTCGATGGCGTCGCCGACTTCCTTGCCGATCAGGGCGCGCGCGATCGGCGACGAAATCGAGATGCGGCCGGACTTCACGTCCGCTTCCTGGTCGCCGACAATCTGGTAGGTCTTTTTCTCCTCGGTATCCTCGTCGACCAGCACCACGGTGGCGCCGAACTTGACCTTGTCGCCGCTGAGCTTGGTGACGTCGATCACCTCGGCTCGCGCGATCAGGTCCTCGAGTTCGTTGACCCGGCCCTCATTGAGGCTCTGTGCCTCTTTTGCCGCGTGATATTCGGCATTTTCGGAGAGGTCGCCATGCGAGCGCGCTTCGGAAATCGCCTCGATGATACGCGGCCGCTCCTGTTGCTGGCGCCAGCGCAGTTCTTCCTTCAATGACGCGAACCCCTCGCCTGTCATCGGGACCTTGTTCATAATGCCTGACCTTTCCTGCCGCCGCCCCCGCAATCGGGAGCGACCTTGTCGATGGTACAAAAAGAAAACGGTCCGGCAGCCTCGGGCTAACGGAACCGTCTCACCACAATTTCGCAAGATATAGCAATCTTCGCGGGTTTTTCACGTCCAAAAAGTCGGTTTTTGAAAAATCATCCACCGATGGCACGGTTGACCCAACGTCAAGCGGCGCTTCCAACATTACCGTGATGCCAAATCCCGGTTGGGGGCCAACATGTGCAGCCCAGCAAAAAACCGGCTGCGATTGCTCACAGCCGGTTATGAGGAGCGTTTCGGGGGTCGAATCAACTCCTCATGAAATGATCGATCTGCTCCGACAGCATGCCGTATTCGCGTGATCCCTTGCCCGCGCGCTTCTCGATCTCGCGGAGCTGTTCCTGGGCGCCGGCAAGATCGCCGATCTGCAGGTGCGCCTCGCCGAGATATTCGCGCACCAGCGTGTAATTCGGGTCGATGCGCAGCGCTTCCTCGTAATAGCCGAGGCCGACGGTGACGCGGCCGGAATGGCGGTGCGAATAGCCGAGATAATTGAGGATGCGCGGATCCTGCTTGTTGGCGGCGAGGCTGAGCACGGCGATCGCCTCGTCATAGCGCCCGGCCATCGCCAGATCGTGACCGGCATCATAGATGCTGTCGTCGTCCAGCATGCCTTGCTTCGGCGAGACGCATTTCTTCTGCTTCTTGTCCCAGACCTCCCCCTTCTTGCACTGGGTCTGGCTGCCGCCATTGCCTCCGCCTCCGCCGCCGCCACCTCCCCCACCCTCACCAGCCGAAAACGCCGGGGCCACAAACAGCGGCAGGGCGGCGATAGCCATGACCTGAATCAGCAGTCGTCTGCGCATCGAAGTCTCCTTTGAACCTGACAATGCAACATTAACGCCGGGCCAAAGCCGTTTCGTCCCGGAAATGTCATCCTATCCTACAAACGCCATCCATCCCAGGAACGCACGGCATCGGAAATCATGCTTCAACGATTAACGCCGACGCGCAAGATGACGTGACGAGCGCTGCAAATCCGCTATCATCCGGCAAACCGAGCACGAAGTAGGGAGAGCGCCGGTGCAGCAACGCCTTGAACGGGAATGGGAGCTTTCGATCGGTCCCGATACCGTGCGCCTGTTCATCCTCAAGGCGAAGGCGCTCAGCGCCGCCGTCAACGAAGACTATGCCGACGGCGCCGAGCACGAGATAGAGCTCGACGGCAACGCGCACGACAACCACCATCATGACGGCCTTGCCGAGGAAAGCTCCGAAAATCTCACCGAGGAAGAACTGCGCGAGCTGATCGACGACCTCAATGTCGACGAAGCGGCCGAGCTGATTGCGCTGGCCTGGGTCGGGCGCGGCGACTATGACGCGACGGAATGGACGGACGCGCTGACCGCCGCCCGCGAGCGCGCCAACAAGCGCACCGCAAAATATCTGCTCGGCATGCCGCTGCTGGCGGACTGGCTCGAGGAGGGCCTTGAAGCGATCGGCGCATGACAGCGCGGTTACCGATTGTGATCGGCAGCGCCCCTCGCCCAAAGCAACTTCCCTGCACGCTGGCCGTTGCGAGCTGATGGCGGCGTTTGGTTTTTCCAGATTGTGCAGACTGATGCTCGCCGTTGCGGCGGCGTCGCTGCTGGCCGGGTCCGTATCGGCCGAGGCGCCCAAACTACCGCAAACTGCACCCGTTCCCGAGTTCAACCAGGAAGCCACCCCGCCATCGCCGGCCGACATCCCGGTCCCCGAACCGCGCCCGGCCGCAGAGGCCGAGCAGCCCCAAATCGAGCAGCCGCAAAACGGGCAGCCGCAAAACGGCCAATCCCAAAACGGCCAATCCAAGACCGAGCAGCCTGAGCCGCCGGCGATCGCACCACTACCTCCTGAAAAGCCGGCACAGTCAGTGCCGCTGGCAAGCGCACCGGTCGCGCCACAAAACCCGACCGAAGCCGAGGACAAAAAGGAGGAGAAAAAAATCCTTCCAGATCCTCGATCGGCGGCTATTGCCGATAAAGAAATGCCGGACGAGGAGTTGGCCTGCCGCAGGCGGCTGAAGTCGATGGGCGTCGATTTCGAGGAGCGCAAGCCCGAGCAGGATGCGGCGGTCGGTTGCTCTATCCCCTACCCGATCGTGCTGAAGACGCTCGGCAAATCCATCGCCATCGGCCCCAAAACCGAGCTGAATTGCCAAATGGCCGAGGCCACCGCGCGCTTTGCCGCTGCCGTCATCCAGCCCGCGGCCAAGGCGGAGTTTGGCGAGGATCTCAAATCGATCGGCCAGGCCTCCGCCTTCGTCTGCCGGCCGCGCCACGCCGGCGGCAAACTATCGGAGCACGCCTTCGGCAATGCGCTCGATATCGCCAGCTTCAAGCTTTCGGACGGGAAGGAGATCGATGTCGGCCCGGCGCCGCCGCAGAAGGACGCGAAATTTCTGGACACGGTGCGCAAGGCGGCCTGCGGACCGTTCAAAACCGTGCTTGGCCCTGGCAGCGATGCCGATCATTCGCTGCATCTCCACGTCGACCTCGAACCGCGCCGCAACGGCGGTACGTTTTGCCAGTGACATCGAGCCCGCCGACATCGGGCGCCGCAATTTGGCCGCAGGCGTGAACGGCGCCGCTGATTTTTCCTTTACCCTTGGCGATTAAACTCTGTGCCATCTGGGGACAGGATACCTGCCGATGGCCGGAATATTTCGCGCTGCGCTTGCCGCCGCGCGGCAAACAAGGCGCGCGCGTATGGCCGGCAGGCTTGCCGCCATGCTTGCCATTGCGGGGGTCTCCGCCTGCAATACCAGCAGCGTGCTGTCGCTGCAGCCGGCCGTCGATGTCGGCAGCCAGACCGCTGCCGTCCCGCAAACTTCCGGCCCACAAAGTTCCGGCCCAGAATATTCCGGCATGCAGCGCCTCGTCCCATCCAACCCCTACCTGACGGCCGCCTATCCGCGCATGGGCGACCCGATGTCGCCGGCCGAACAGATGCCGGCCACCGAGATCGATTGCCGAAAGGAACTGAAACGCCTCGGTGTCGTCTACACCGACATTGCGCCGATCCATGAAGGCCAGTGCGGCATCGATTATCCCGTCAAGATCTCGGCCATCGGCAGCGTCGAGATGAAGCCGGCCGCGACGCTGACCTGCGACATGGCCGCCACTTTCGCCGGCTGGACCAGGAACGAACTCGTCCCGTCGGCCCGCTGGCGCTATTTTTCAGGCGTCAAGACCATCCACCAGGGCTCGAGCTATTCCTGCCGCAGGATCGCCGGCGAAGGCGTGTTGTCGGAACACGGCAAGGGCAATGCGCTCGACGTGATGAGCATCGAGCTCAACAATGGCGACGACATCGACGTCCGCAAGCCCGGCCTGTTCGCCTTCCGCACTCGCGGCTTCCTCAACAATGTGCGCGCCGACGGCTGCCAATATTTCACCACCGTGCTCGGCCCCGGCTATAATTACGACCACCGCAACCATTTCCATTTCGACATCAAGAACCGCAAGAACGGCTATCGCGCCTGCCGCTGATTGGCAGTCTTTCAGATTGGCCGAAACCATATATCCCTTGGTCATCCTTGGGCGGAGCGTGAGCGAAGCGAAGCGCGCAGACCCGAGAATCCATGCCCGTGACCGGCGAGCGTCGCTGCGGTGCGGAAGCTGGGATTTTTGTGAAGACGACGACAATGGCGGTGAAGCCGTCCTTTGTCCGGATGGCAAAGAACAATAAGGACAATGCCCGTTTTCTGGACCGTTGCGCACTTCGTTCCACCTCATGGCATGGATCCTTGGGTCTCCGCGACGTCGCTTCGCTCCTGCTCCGCCCGAGGATGACGAAGGCGTGGTAAGCTCTAGCCAGATACACTTAGGCGCTAAGTTTTCGCATGAGCAAACGAAGCCTTCGACGACGCGCAACGACCTGGCTGGTGGCATGCTGTGCCGCCTATCTATCGCTCGCCTATTTCGCCGCGCCCGAGTTCTGGACGTTGCGGGACCGCAATTTTCGCAGCCGCCAATTCGAGATGGTGACGCATACGCCGCAAGGCATTCCGGGCGATCCGATCAATGTCGGCCTCGTCGGCACGAAGAAGGAGCTTGTCCATGCTTTTGCCGTCGCCGGCTGGGATACGGCAGACGCAATCACGCTGAAGACCGCGATCGAGATCGGCGAAAGCGTGCTGTTCGGCCGCCCCTATCCCGACGCGCCGGTCAGCCGGCTGTTGTTCGAAGGTCGCGCCCAGGACTTCGCCTTCGAAAAGCCGGTCGGCGACAGCGCCGACCGGCGCCACCACGTCCGCTTCTGGCAGACCGATGCGACCGGCGACGACGGCCGGCCGCTTTGGCTGGGCTCGGCCAGCTTCGATCGTGGCGTCGGCCTCAGCCACGATACCGGCGCGATCACCCATCACATCGGCCCCGACATCGACGCCGAGCGCGATGGGTTGATGCGCGACCTCGCCGCCGCCGGCATGCTGATCTCGACCAGCGAGATACCAGGTGTCGGCGCCACAAAGACCGGGCGCAACGGCGAAGGCGATCCCTATTTCACCGACGGCAAGGTCATCCTCGGCATCCTGCTGCAACTGCCGTAGGCGCGCCGTATGACAGCCTTCGTCCCGACGGGGTCAGGGCACGGTGATCACGATCTTGCCGAACGGTCCCGTCTCCAACCGCTCGAATGCCTGCGGCACCTCGTCGAAGCCGAAGACCTTGTCGATCACTGGCTTGATCGCGAGCGTCTCGATCGCCTGGTTCATCCGCTCGAAGGCGCGTCGATGGCCGATCGATATGCCCTGTACGACGATCCGGTTGCGCAGGAACGGAATGATCGGGAAACTGAGTTCCATGCTGCCCAGAAGGCCTATCACCGACATCCGGCCGTCGGCGCCGAGCGCATTGAGCGAGCGCCGCGCATTGTCGCCGCCGACCATTTCCAGCACGTGCCTGACGCCGGTGCCGTCTGTCAACTCGCGGGCGACCTCGTCCCATGCCGGATGGCTGCGATAGTTTATCGCTTGCCAGGCGCCGAGCGCCTTCGCCCGTTCGAGCTTCTCGTCGCTGCTCGAGGTGACGATGGCGCGCAGGCCGAAGGCGGCGGCGAACTGCAGCGCAAATAGCGACACGCCGCCGGTGCCCTGGATGAGAACGGTCTCGCCCGGGATCGGCTTGGCCGCCTCGACCAGCGCGAACCACGCCGTCAGCGCCGCGATCGGCAGCGTCGACGCCTCGACATCGCTGAACGACGGCGGCGCCGCCACGGCGGCATCTTCATGAAAAAGCACATGCTCGGACAGCGTGCCGGGCAGTGACGATCCCAACGTATGCTTGTGCAGCACCGGCGGTGCGCCGCCGTCCGGCCAGTCGGCGATCACCTGGCCGAGCACGCGCTGCCCGACCCGGAAGCGGCTGACTTCGCCGCCGGTGGCCACCACCTCGCCCACCGCGTCCGATGTCGGCACGAACGGAAAGGTGAGGTCCGGCATCAGCACGCCATCGACGATCATCCTGTCCTTGTAGTTCAAAGATACCGCTGTGACGCGTACCAGAAGGTCATGTGGCCCGGGTTGGGGCACCTTTCCCTTAGCCGGCTTCATCCTGGACAGGCCGAAACCGTTCATCTCCCAGGACGTGTTGTTTTCGGTGCTCATTCGGTTCGCGCTCCGCTGTTGATGGCTGCGCCAGATATTTACGCCGTTTCACTATCGAGAAAAGTGCTTCCATGTGGCATGTTCCGCAACAAATTTAGGAACAAAACTCTACAATAGGAGAGCTTCATTGGAATCGGCCAACCTGCAAGGCATCGTCGCATTCGTTCATACGGTGGAGGCCGGCAGCTTCACCGGCGCCGCTGTCCGGCTGCATGTCACCAAATCGGCGGTCGGCAAATCGATCGCGCAGTTGGAACAGCGATTGGGCGTTCGCCTGCTCAACCGCACCACCCGCAGCCTGAGCCCGACCAGCGAGGGCTTGAGCTATTACGAAGGGCTGCGTCAGGGCGCTGGCCGAGATCGAAGCCGCCCGGTCGCTGTTGGCATCGCGCAAGCAGGTGCCTTCCGGGCGGCTGCGCGTCGACCTGCCTTTGGCCTTCGGCCGGCGATGCGTCGCCCCGCTGCTGTTCGACATTTCCAAAAAATTCCCGGACCTGACGATGGAAATCTCGTTCAACGACCGGCGCGTCGACCTGATCGAGGAAGGCATTGACCTGGCGGTGCGTATGGGCGACCTCGACGACAGCCTTTCCATCGCCGCGCGCCGCATCTATGCCCAGCGCTCGGGCATCGTCGCCGCCCCCGCCTATCTCAATGCACATGGCAGGCCGCGATCGATCGAGGAGATCGCCAGGCACAGCCTCATCGGCTACGGCCGCGACGGCACGGTCCATCCCTGGACCATCAGGCATGCCGACGGCCGTCTCGAAAAGTTCGCGCCCAAGGCGCGGCTGGTGCTCGGTCACGGCGAACCGATGCTCGATGCAGCACTGGCGGCCTGCGGCATCGTCTTTCTGCCGACATGGCTGACGGCCGATAGCGTCAGGCGCGGCGAACTCGAAATGGTTCTGTCGGACTGTCTTGTCGAGAACGCCGTGGTGCATGCCATCTGGCCGGTGACGCGCAACCTCGCGCCGAAAGTCCGCGTCGTCGTCGACACCCTGATCGAGCATTTTTCCGCGCCGCCTTGGGATGTCGGAGATCAGCTCCGCGCGCTATCTTGAAAAATCGCGGCCGTCCTATTTTCGAAAACCGCGCGGCAATGCTATGGACCCGGCATGCTTTATGCTGAAATTGCCATCGTGGTCGTCCTCATCTGCGTGAACGGCCTTCTGTCGATGTCCGAGCTCGCTATCGTCTCGTCGCGGCCGGCCCGGCTCAAAGCGATGATCGACCGCAATGTCAAGGGTGCCGGCCGGGCTCTGGCGCTCGGCGCCAATCCGGGAAAGTTCCTGTCCTCGGTGCAGATCGGCATCACTTTGGTGGGCGTTTTGTCCGGCGCCTTTTCCGGCGCCACGCTCGGCCAGCGGCTGGCTACCTTCCTGGCGTCGGCCGGCGTCCGCGAAAGCCTCGCCGATCCCCTCGGCGTCGGCATCGTCGTCGCTGTCATCACCTATGGCTCGCTGATCATCGGCGAACTGGTGCCCAAGCAGATCGCATTGCGCGACCCCGAACGGGTCGCCGTCAGGGTCGCCCCGGCGATGACAATCCTCGCCAGCGTCTCGGCGCCGCTGGTCTTCCTGCTCGATTTTTCCGGCCGTGCCCTCCTGTGGCTGCTTGGCCAGCGCGGCCAGAGCGAGGAGAAGGTCACCGACGAGGAGATCAAGATGCTGGTCGCCGAAGCCGAGCACCATGGCACCATCGAATCCGACGAACGGCGCATGATCGCGGGCGTCATGCGGCTCGGTGATCGTGCCGTGCGTGCGGTGATGACGCCACGCACCGAGGTCGACTGGATCAATTTGCAATCCGACGAGGCGACCATCAGGAAGCTGTTGATGGAAACCCAGCATTCGCGCCTGCCGGCCGGCGACGGCGGCGTCGACGCCATGATCGGCGTCGTCCAGACCCGCGACGTGCTGGCGGCGATGCTGGGCGGCCGCGCGCTGGACCCGCGCCGGCACGTGCGCGCCGCGCCGATCGTGCATGACCAAGCCGACGCGCTGGACGTGCTTGCGACGCTGAAGGAATCCGACGTGCCGATGGCGCTGGTGCATGACGAATACGGCCATTTCGAAGGCATCGTCACCCCGGCCGACATACTGGAGGCGATCACCGGCGTCTTCCGTTCGGACCTCGACGCCGGCGAAGAGGAAAACGCCGTCAAGCGCGAGGACGGCTCATGGCTGCTCGCCGGCTACATGCAGGCCGACGAGATGGCGGAGGTTCTCGGCATCGACCTGCCCGAGAACCGCGACTACGAAACCGTCGCCGGCTATGTGCTGTCGCATATGCACCATCTGCCGGCGACCGGCGAATGCGTCGACGCGCAAGGCTGGCGCTTCGAGGTGGTCGACCTCGACGGCCGCCGCATCGACAAGCTCATCGCCACCCGCCTGCCCGGCGGCCACCGCGAGGTGGTGCGGTAAGACGCGGTGCGGGGTGGGCTGTTCGAATGTCAGCTCTTGACCCAATTGCGGACGTGGAGCCGTATTTTTCGCGCGGCTGCGACGCAGAAATGCGATTGCCGCCGACCGTACGCCAAGGCCAAGCTTGGCAATTCAATCGATCGCCTCGATGCCTTGCGCCTTCAGGCGTTCGAGATGATCCTTCATCTCCTTCAGCCGCTCGGGGGAGTGGCCCTGCCACTCGGTGACCTCGCCGGTGATCCTGAGCGGCTCGCGGGCGCGATAGGACTGCGTCGGATTGCCGGGGAATTTCTTGTCGGTAAGGTTTGGGTCGTCCATGATCGGGCCGGTTGGCTCGACGATGTAGATCCTTTCCCGTCCGTCACCAGTGGCCAGCTCGGCACCCCAGATGGCCGCATCCAGAGTGCCACTCAGATAGACCCAGGCCGCCTGCTTTCGCGCGCCGTAATTGGAACTGTAGCCGGCTTCGATCAGGTCTCCCGGTTTAAGGTCGGCCCGGGTGCCGTGGTAGAATTGGCGCGGGTTGTCGGAGGCTGTCATCGGCTCGCTACTCATCCTCGTTGTCTCAAGCGTCATGGTGTCGTGGTGCGCACTATTTCATGCACGTCACCGAATCAAGCGTCTGGCCGTGCGGTTATCGGACGTCCGCTCTCAGCGCTCCTGACACCCATTCCAGTCATCCCGCCCAATGCACGCTATCGGTCGGCTGCCGGTGCGGCTATTATCGGCGCTCTGCATGTCACCACGGTGGAAAAATGGATCTGCAAACCTTCAGGGATTCGATTGCAAAACCACAGCCACCAGCCGGCTTGAGCCCTGCCCTGCAGGCGCTGTGGTGGGATGCAAAGGGCGATTGGGCTAAGGCGCACGAATGCGCGCAGCAGCGCGACGATACGGCGGGCATGCACGTGCATGCCTACCTCCATCGCAAGGAAGGCGACCAGTCGAATGCGGAATATTGGTATCGCCGCAGCAACGCCGCGCCGTCGACCTCAACGCTTGACGAGGAATGGGAAGAGTTGGCGCGTGCACTTCTTGGGCAAAGCTGACGCGGCTCGGTCCCTCGCAAAATAGCCGGTCCTGCATCCACTCGCCGGGGTTCAGTTGGCGCCCTGTGGCTTGTCCCTGTCGTTCCATTCCGCATTGCGCGCTCGCGCTTCTTCGGCGATCAGCTTGAACTCCCGCATCTTCGCACCCTCGATGGCGAATGCGCGGCTTGGCAGGACGCCGGGGTCCTCCTGACTGTTCTGAAACTGAAAACGGGCCTCCAGTTCGGCCCATATCCGCTCGGGTGGCGTGTCCAGGCGGGCAAGTAGCGCGATGACCAGCGCCAAAGTCTCGCGCTGGGCATTCAGCCGCCCTTCGATCTCTTCATTAGGCAATTCGGACATGCGGATCGCTTCCAATTTCTGGCTCAACGGCAAAATCGCGCCCTTGTTCCGGAATTCAGCGCCGGCATGGCGTCAGCGGCGAGCAGCAGATGCTCGCGATTCTCATAGCGCAAGCGCGCCGATCTTTCTCCTCGGCCCATATTGACACCTAATACACGACGCGTCATATAATGACACGTCATTTAATGGAGAATGAAAATGAAGGTACATGCCATCCGGACCGGATCGGTCCGCATCAAGACGGCCCAGATCGAGGGACGCGGCCATGGGCTTGCCAGCATCTTTGCCGACAGGAACTGGTCCGACTGGCTGCCGACCTTCGCCTGGGCCATCGAGCACGACGAGGGCGTCATCGTTGTCGACACTGGACAGGCGGCACATCTGCTGAACGGGCACGGACGCTCGCTGCATCCGTTTTTTCGCTGGGAAGTACGCTACCGTATCGAGCCGGAAGAGGAGATCGGGCCGCAGCTGCGCAGCCTGGGCATGGGACCGCGCGACGTCAAGTGGGTGGTGCTCACGCATCTGCACATGGACCATGACGCGGGTCTCGTGCACTTTCCACATAGCGAGATACTCGCCGCCCCCAGTGAGATCGACACGGCGTCGGGTTTCATGGGAATGCTCCGCGGCTACCTGCCGCAACGCTGGCCCGACTGGTTCAACCCCACACGGCTCGAGCTCGACGATGGACCATTCGGTCCATTTGCGGCGAGCAAGCGCTTGACCATCGCGGGCGAGGTCATAGCGATCGCTACCCCTGGTCACACTGCCGGTCATCTTTCGGTGCTGGTGGAGGACGGCGACGCGACGCTCTTTCTCGCAGGCGACACGTCGTACAACCAGGCACTGATGCTTGCCGGCAAGGTGGACGGGGTGGGACCCGATACCAAGGTTGCCGCTGCAACCCTGAGAGCCGTCCGGCACCTCGCTGAGCAGCGGCCGACGATCTATCTGCCAACCCATGATCCGGAGAGCGCCGTGCGGCTGGCGACGCGTCAGCTGGTGACCGCTCCGTTCGAACTGGGAGCGGCGGCATGAACCCGGAAGAGGAGCTGCGATTCCTGATTCTCGGTGCCCAGCGCGAAGGCAACAGGCTGCTTACCGACTTGGTCTCCCCGCTTGGCGTCACCCCTTCCCAGGCTGAAGTCATCAGCTGCCTGAAGGCCGGCGAACCAATGTCGCTCAACGCTGTTGGCAAGCTGCTGGTCTGCGAGACCGGCAGTCCCAGCCGGCTGGTAAGCACGCTGGTCGAGCGGGCGCTCGTCGTCAGGCGGGAAAACGCCGAGGATCGTCGGCAGGTGGAGCTGGAGCTGACACAGGAGGGGCACCGGCTCGCCGCCGAAATCCGGCAGGTCGAATCCCGGCTTTATGGATGGCTGGGCCAGCGGCTCACCCTGGACGAGATCACAACCGCCGTCGGGCTGCTGCGAACTCTGGTCGCGGGAACAGCTGCCGGCAACGCAATCGCCCGGCGCAATGGGCCATCATCCGATCTCCCGAAGGAGTAAGTCACAAATGTTCGACACATCAATCGAGATCGACAGGCCTGCCCAGATCGTCTTCCGCCATATCGAGGATATCGAAGCCGCTCCGGCCTGGTACTCGGCGGTACAGTCGGTGACCAAGCTCACGGCCGGCCCGGTCGGTCGCGGCAGCCGCTATCGCTTCAGCCGCGACCTTGCCGGGCAGGTCCTCGAAAATATCGTGGAGGTCACGGAGTTCGACGCCGATGCACTGCTGACTTTATCAAGCTTGGACGGGCCGACACCATTTACCTATCGCTTTCGGCTGGTGCCGACGGGAAACAGAACGCATCTCCATCTTGAGGGTTCGATCAGCGGAAAGGGGCTTCCCGGGCCGATGGCACTTCTCGCGCCGCTTGCGTCCAGCTTCTTCGAACGCGGCATGCGAACGAATCTTGAAAGCCTGAAACGAATTATAGAGACGCCGGCATCTCGAGCGGAGATCATGAAACCTTCTGATTTTTAAGCCGTTATCGCCGGATGTCCGAGGCTAAATTCAAGCCGAAATTGATCGACGGCGCCAAATCGCGCGATACTGAAAAGTCGCGCCAGGAGAAGCAATCGACTGTCGAAGTCGCGTCTGAGGTCGTCGGCGAGGCCGCGCCGCCGCCGGATTTCATCGAACCCGATCCTGAGCTGACACCTGAAGAGGCCGAGCAGGCGCGCAAGAGATACCTGCTGAAGCGTTTCTGGATCAGCGCGCGCGGTTACTGGGGCAGCAGTGGCGATAGGCTCGCTTGGCCGTGCACGATCGGGCTGTTGGTCCTGATCGTCACCAATGTCGGCTTCCAGTACGGGATCAATGTCTGGAACCGCGCGATTTTCGACGCCATTGAGCAACGCAATGCCCATACCGTATATTGGCTGAGCGGCGTATTCCTGCCACTCGTGCTCGGAAGCGCAAGCCTTGTGGTGGCACAAGTCTTCTTTCGTATGACGATACAGCGCCGCTGGCGTTCCTGGCTCACCACCGCGGTCATCGCGCGTTGGCTCGCAAGCGGCCGCTACTATCAGCTGAACCTCGTCGGCGGCGACCACAGCAACCCCGAAGCCCGCATCGCGGAGGATTTGCGGATTGCCACCGAATCGCCCGTCGATTTCATCGCCGGTGTCATCGTCGCATTTCTGTCGGCCTCGACCTTCATCGTGGTGCTCTGGACGATCGGCGGGGCCCTGACCCTGACGATTGCAGGTTCGACCGTCACCATTCCCGGCTTCCTGGTCATCACCGCAGTGCTGTATGCCGCGATCACGTCCACCTCGATGGCGGTCATTGGCCGCCATTTCGTCCACCTCTCCGAGGAAAAAAATCAGGCGGAAGCCGAGTTCCGCTACACGCTGACGCGGGTGCGGGAAAACGGCGAGAGTATCGCATTGCTCGGCGGCGAGGAGGAGGAGCGTAGCGGCATCGACAAGACATTCGCCCATGTGCTCAGGCAATGGGCGCTCCTTGCAGGCCAGCACATGCGCACAGCGCTGGTGTCGCAGGGGTCGAGCCTGTTTGCGCCAGTCGTGCCGGTTTTGCTTTGCGCCCCAAAGTTTCTCGAAGGCAGCATGACACTTGGACAGGTAATGCAGGCTGCCTCTGCCTTTGCCATCGTGCAGGGCGCGTTCGGATGGCTGGTCGACAACTACCCCCGTCTCGCTGATTGGAACGCCTGCGCACGGCGCATCGCCTCGCTGATGATGTCGCTCGACGGGCTTGAGCGTGCGGAACAGAGCAACACCCTTGGACGCATAAAGCGCGGCGAAACAGAAGGCGATGCGATGCTCGGCCTGAACAATCTCTCCGTGTCGCTCGACGACGGCACCGCCGTGGTCAAAGAAACCGAGGTCGTGATCGATCCAGCCGAGCGGGTGCTCGTTGCTGGCGAATCCGGCTCAGGCAAGAGCACGCTGGTGCGGGCCGTCGCAGGTCTGTGGCCGTGGGGTAGCGGCAGCGTCAACATCCACGCCAACCGACGGTTGTTCATGTTGCCGCAACGGCCTTACATACCCACCGGGACCCTTCGCCGCGCAGTCGCCTATCCAGGCGCCGCCGACAACTGGACGCTGGATATGATCAAGGCTGCCCTCGACAAGGTGGGACTCGGCTATCTCAACGATAAGATCGAGGTCGACGCGCCATGGGACCAGACCTTGTCGGGTGGCGAAAAGCAGCGGCTCGCCTTCGCGCGTCTTCTGCTGCACAGCCCCGATATCATAGTGCTGGATGAAGCAACCTCAGCACTCGATGAAAAGAGCCAGGAGACGATGATGGAGATGATCATTCGCGAATTGCCAAAGGTCACCATCATCAGCGTAGCGCATCGCGCCGAGCTGGAAGCCTTCCATAGCCGCAAGATCACATTGGAGCGGCGCGAGGGCGGCGCAAAACTTGTCAGCGATATCGATCTCGTCCGGCGCAAGGGCAGACGGAACTTGCTTGTGCGCCTTCTGAGGCACCGCCGCTCCCAACTGAAAGGCAGCACGACCTTGAGCAAAGCGGCGCTGCCCCAGACAAAAAAGTGAAGTCCGCCGGTCGAGGCCCCGGCGGACCGTCGCCCGTTCGAGTCACTGCCCGCGTCTGGTCTTAAAAGCACCAGCCGTGATACCTTGCTACCGTTCAGGTGTTGCTGTCGGAACGTCAGATGGCACAAGCGCATTCCATGTTCTGGTGCAAAGCCGAGGCTGGCTGTGAAACGGCCCGAGGGTGGGAAAATGGCCGGATCGGCTTCAAAAGCCCGGGTTAACTTCAAAAGCCAGGTTGATTTCAAAAGCAAAGGGACCAGCAATGACAATCGCCAAGAACACGATCTGCCTTTGGTACGACAAGGACGCCGAGGCTGCAGCCCGCTTCTATGCCGAGACCTTTCCTGACAGCTCGGTGAATGCCGTCCACCGCGCCCCCAGCGACTATCCGTCCGGCAAGGCGGGCGACGTGCTGACGGTCGATTTCACGGTCGCCGGCATCCCCTGTCTCGGCCTCAATGGCGGGCCGGCGTTCAAACACAACGAAGCCTTCTCCTTCCAGATCGCCACCGACGATCAGCAGGAGACCGACCGCTACTGGAACGCCATCGTCGGCAATGGCGGCCAGGAAAGTGCGTGCGGTTGGTGCAAGGACAAATGGGGCATCTCCTGGCAAATCACGCCGCGCGTGCTGACGGAGGCAATGGCCGCCGGCGGCGATGAAGCAAAGCGCGCGTTCGAGGCGATGATGGAGATGAAGAAAATCGACGTCGCAGCGATCGAGGCGGCGCGGCGCGGCTAACACTCTTGCGGTGACCCGAGGCGGAAGCCGGTGCATCGCCCGGCTGAGGAGGTCATCGATAAAATCAGAGCGGCGCCAGGAACGCCGCCGAGCCAGACAGGCGTGCGAAGGTGTTGAACTGCGCTGAGTTTTACGACGCCGAACTGCGACGGCACAACGAGGTCTTCAGGGCTGCCGTCAAGGCGGGAACGCATGCTGGCCCGCGCGGATGTGGATGTTGATGCGGCGCTGCGGCGGTTGCGCGATCTGTTGGATGCGCACTTGACCGCGGACGGTGTGCTTTTTGACTCGCGTGCCTGGATCATCACCGCATTTCGGGCGAGCAGATTGTAACCGCTCGGTTTGGCGGACATTGACCGGTAGGCGATCCTGTCCCCTCGGCTCGGCCTTCCCGTCAGTCCATTTGCGGCGTGACTTCTGAAAGCAGCCAATCCCGAAAAGCCCTGACTTTGCGCTGACGGATCGCCTCCGGCGGGTAGACGAGATAGAAGCTGGAGGGGGATTTCAGGGCGTGCCGAAGGGGCGGACAAGTCGCCGGGCGGCGAGGTCGGCTGCAACGAGCATGGTTCGGCCGAGCACTACCCCTTCGCCTTGTGCTGCCGACTCCATGGCAAAGGTGGCAGAGTCAAAGGTAATCCCGCTCTGTGGGTCCACGCCCTCGACCCCGGCGCTCGCCAGCCAGGTCGCCCAGTCGATCGGAAAGCTGTCACGGATCAGCGTGTGATGTTTGAGATCCTGAGGGGTGCGGAGCGGATGAGGGCCGGCGGCTCCATGACATTCACGTCGGGTATCAACAAGGACAAGCCGGCGATTCCGGGAGACTCAGTCGTCTCCGCGATTGCCGGCTCGTTCAGCTTTTTCGCCCGGGCCCTGGCGCTCGAACTGGGTCCGACGCGCGTCAATGTCGTGTCACCCGGATGGGTCGACACACCGATGTGGGATGTCGTTGGAGAAGCCAAATCCGGCTTCTTTGCCGACATGGCTGCCCCGGTTGCCCTCGAGAAAAATTCCGACCGCTGCGGATGTCGCCGCCGCCTACCTCTACCTCATGGAAAGCGACTTCACGACCGGCGAGACAATCCGCCTCGATGGCGGCCATAACCTGATCTAGCCGCCATTTGCACGCCGCCTGAATGGGTAGAGCCGGTATGACTGCTAGACCGGCGCACTCCTGCCGAAGGCGACGAACGCCGGCGGATCATGCCGGCGTAGCCCAATCGGGGTTTACATCGGCAGCCAGGTCCCTAGTTTTAGCGTTTCGCGCCGCGCACCCGAGTGCGTGGATGATCGAGGACGGGACCGTGAGCTCTGGCCGGCCCCTCAAAACCTTTCAAAGGATGACTACCATGACACAGGCCAAGAATGGCGACACCGTGCGCATCAATTACAATGGACGCCTGGCAGACGGCACCCAATTCGATTCTTCCGGCAACGAACCGCTGCAATTCACGCTGGGTGAAGGACAAGTGATCCCCGGTCTTGAAACCCATGTCGAGGGCATGGAGGTGGGCGCGAAAAGCACCGTCACTGTTCCCGCCGACGCCGCCTATGGCCCCCACCGCCCCGAAGCGGTCATGACCATCGACCGCGCCCGCGTGCCAGACAACATCAACGTTGATATCGGCACTCGATTGCAGGTCAGAACCTCAGAAGGGCGCCCCATGCCGGTAACGGTCGTCGGCGTGGACGACGCCAGCGTCAAGCTCGACGGCAATCATCCGTTGGCCGGACGGGATCTGGTGTTCGACGTTGAACTGGTCGAGATCGTTCAGGCGGCGTAGGGCTGGGCCAAGGCCGTGTTGGCTATGATTTCGGGTGACGCACCTCCGCCGGAGATTTCGGCGGTGCGTCACCTGCCGGAGGGAAAGACCGCGAGCAGCGCGGCTACTTTGAGCGGCGATTGTGGAAATCGTGTAGCTTGCAGCAATCATAGAGATATTCGGCGTCTGTTTCGAAATTTCTATTTCGGCGTCGCAGTTTCGAGAACTGTGCCTTGCCTCGCTTGACATGGACTTCTAGCGACCGCAAAGTCTCGTGATGCGGGCGATTGGTTGGAATAGAATTGCGCGTGTCGGGGCAATCGTGCTGATGATTGGCACAAATGTTCTGCGCCGGCGCGTTCCGACTCGCTCCTTCTCACAAGCCCGTCCCAGCCAGCCAATGTCGGCGATGCGATGCTGGCGGCTGCCAATTATCATGATTCCGGCGACTATGATCGCGACCTTGCCGCAGTGGCGAAGCAGGCAGGTGATTGGGTCGTCAAGCGCGCAATGGAGGTGCCTCGCCCCGCACTGGTGCTCGATATCGACGAGACGGCTTTGGCCAACTGGGAAGTGATCACACGTGACAACTTCGGCCGCCCGATCGGCGGCGCCTGCGACATCGCAATCGACGGTCCCTGTGGCTGGGCCGCCTGGGATCAGCTTGCGAAGGATCCGGCTATCGACCCTGTGCTGGAGGTCTTCCGGCAGGCGCGAGCGGTGAAAGTCGCAGTATTCTTTATCACCGGACGTCCGGAGGATCAGCGTCAGGCAACCGAACAGAACCTGCAGTCGGCGGGCTATGCCGGCTATGAGCAACTCTACATGGTCCAGCCTGGAGCCAAATATGGTTCCGCCGCAGATTTCAAGTCACCCATAAGAGCCGAAATCGAAAAGGCCGGCTACACGATAATTGCCAATGTCGGTGACCAGCCATCCGACCTGTTCGGAGGGCATGCCGAGAAGCTGTTCCTGCTGCCGAATCCGTTCTACAGGGTTCGCTGACGGTCTGTACGGCACAAGCCCCGGACCCTGGGCTCCTTGCCGAGCACCGTGTCTGCGCTGCCAACGAATGCATCGTAACGTCGCAGCATCACGGCGAGAGTGCCGCGCAAAACGGTCAGAATCGACGATCGGCGTGTGGACGGCTCTAGCCGATCACGACACTAAGCTATCAAGACGACCTTGCCGGTCGCGCCGCGCTCCTCCAGCAGGCGATGCGCCTGGCTGGCCTGGTCGAGCGGGAAGCTGCCGCCTTTGGTCATCACGAGCTCACCACCGGCGGCCAGATCGAAAAGCTCCGAAAGGCTGGCTCTCAGCACATCGGCAGACAGCAGCGGCAGCAGCGCAAAACCTCTCAGCGACTGGTTGCGGCCGATCATCGTCTCCATCTCCGGGGCGCCGAGCGCGTATCTACCAAGTGCTGCAAACACCACCTCTCCGCACGGCGCCAGAGCCTCCAGCGCGGCCGCCGTCAGCGGGCCGCCGACAATGTCGTAGACGATGTCGACGCCGGCGCCGCCTGCCGCTTCCCGGACGCGCCCCGGCCAATCCGCGTTGCTGTAGTCGACGGCAGCGTCGGCTCCCAGCGACAAAGCAAGCTCGAGCTTGGCCTTGCTGCCGGCAGCCGCGAAGACGAGGCCTGCGCCCTGGCGCCTCGCAAGCTGGACAAGCAGGGAGCCGACGCCGCCCGCGGCAGCCGCGACCAGCACCGATTTGCCGCTGGGCGGGCTTTGCCGCGATAGATGCAATGCCGTCAGCCCTTGCACCATCAATGCCGTCGCATCTTCGAACGACAGAGCATCGGGCAACGGCACGGCCAGGCTTGCGTCGATCGTCACATAATCGGCATAGCCGCCAAACGGGCGGCTTGAGGCAAACAACGGCGCCGCGACGCGCGCGCCGAGCAAGGAAGCATCCACCCCTTGCCCGAGCGCCTCCACGATCCCGGTAGCCTCGACGCCAAGGAACATCGGCAATTGCGGCGTCACGGCATAGCGATCCGCGCGCATCAGCACTTCGAAGAAATTCACCCCCGCCGCATGAACGCGGACCAGGACCTCGCCGGCTTGCGGCCCAGGCTTCGGCACCTCGACTATTTCGAGAACGTCGGGCCCGCCGAAACGGCTTAGTTGAATGGCTCTCATCGCACGCACCGATCGCTATTGGCATCGGCCGCTGTTTGCCACTATCTGCCTGGCTTCGACTACACACCGATTTGTGCGCTGCTGACCGGGAGGTGACCATGCCCAAGCTGATCAAGAGACTGCCGATGCTGCCGGCGGAGCGCGCGCTCAAAGTGATTTCGGGCCGCTGGAAGGCGGTCATCCTCTACCATCTCTTCGACAGGCCCCGGCGGCTGTCGGCGCTGCAGGCGCTGATGCCCGATATCACCCAGAAAGTGCTGATCCAGCAGCTTCGCGAAATGGAAGAGCACGGCCTCGTCCGCCGCGAAATCTTTGCCGAGATCCCGTCGCGCGTCGAATATTCGGCGACGCGGCTCGGCGTCAGCCTCGAGCCTATCCTGTTGGCACTTTGCGAATGGGGCCAGCACCACGCCGACGAGCTGAATGAGATGGACCGCCTTGCCGATTGCATCATCAGGCCACGGCAAGCGCAGGGCGCACATGCCGTGTGAACAAAAAGGGCGGCGCATGCGCCGCCCTAATGCTTGGGAGAATTAATCCTTGGGAGGACTGTTCGAACCTGCTCTCAGGCCGCCTTGACTTCCTCGGCGACGGCATCGGCCTGACGCGCCGCTTTCAGCACCCTGGCCCACCATGCAATGTCGTTGACCAGCGCGGTTGCCGCCTGGTTCAGGTGCTCGAAATCGTCGAGCTTCTTGTCACCTTGCTTGACGGCAAGGAAATCGCCCCAGGCGATGTGGACGGCGGACTTGACCGGCGCCATCTGCAATTCGACCGCATGCAGCCTCAGCTGCTCGACCGCACGCGCGCCACCGACGCTGCCATAGCCGACGAAGCCGGCCGGCTTCTTGTTCCACTCGTTGGCGGCGTAGTCGATGGCGTTCTTCAGCACGGCCGTCGGGCCATGATTGTATTCGGCGGCGGTGAAGATGAAGCCGTCGAATCCGGCGACCTTCTTTTGCCAGCGCTGCGCCACTTCGTTCTGCGACGGCGCCCAGGCGGAGGATGCAACCTCATCGAAGAACGGCAGCGGGAAGTCGCGCAGATCGACGACTTCGACGTCGATGTCGGCATGCGACCTGGCGATCTTGGCAATCCATTGGGTCGGGACGTCGGCAAAGCGCGCCGCGCGGGTTGAACCAATGATGATGGCGATTTTGGGTTTTGACATAGAGGGCTCTCCTTGCAGGGAATACTGGTATCATTTAGATACCTGAGCTATATGAGTAACTGGTCGCTCAATGTGCAAGGAGGCACTTTTTTGTTACCAAGGCACCCGCACCGCACCGAGGATTGCCGCGCCGTCTCGGAAATCCTGCAGCGCGTCGGCGATAAATGGACGGTGCTCGTCGTCGGCAAGCTCGGTAACGGACCGTTCCGTTTCAATGAACTGCGCAGCGCCGTCGGCGGCATTTCACAGAAGATGCTGACCACCACTTTGCGCGGGCTCGAGCGCGACGGCTTCGTCACGCGCACGGTGTTCCCGACCATCCCGCCGCGTGTCGATTACGAATTGACCGATCTTGGCTACGAGCTTCTGGTGCCGGTCGGTGCGCTCGGCGAATGGGCGCGCAAGAACACCGAGCGCGTCAAGGTCGCGCGCGAAAAATTCGACGCCATGCATAGCTGAACCCTTGCGCTGCAAGGGGTTCAGCTTGTCGGGACCTTCCGGATGAGCGCTACTTCTTCAGTTGCATCTTGCCCTTCGGCAGCTTCTCGATCTGGTTCAATTTCGGGTTGGGGTTGACCACCCTGCCGCCGACCGTGCAGGTCGTGGTCGTCTCTGTGCGGCAATTGCTCACAGTCGTGCCGCTGGTGTCGCACTTCGTCGCCTTGCAGATCTCGCACTTGGCCGCTTGCCCGTTGATGGTGCGGTTTTCCGACGTGCAGGTGGCGCCTGGATCGCCTTTTTTGACCTCGGCAAAAGCGCTTGCGGACGACAGGCAGAGCAAGGCTGCAAAGGCACCCGCCAGGGCAGCGTTCAGCATGTGTTGACGCATTGTCTTTCCTCCCAAGATCCCGTCGGTCGCGCTGCAGGCGCGCATGCGGGAACCCGTTAGCCAAAGACCACGCGGGATCGCTGTCCGCATCCCCCGCGCGGGAGAGACGGCTGTTTAAATCCGTCTTCTGGAATCAGGCCGGGTCAGCCTTCGGCCGGAACAGCCTTCGGCTTGCCTTCGCCGTCCAGCGCCACCATGACGAAGTCGGCATGGGTGACCTTCTCCATCAGGTCGGAGAGATAGCGCTGCGCCCAGGCCTCGACCTTGAGCGTCATCGAGGTGCGGCCGACGCGTTCGACATGCGTATAGATGCATAGCGTGTCGCCGATCTTCATCGGCTTGGCGAAGGACATTTCCTTCACCGCCGCCGTCACCACGCGGCCCTTGGCGCGCTCGGCGGCGCGGATGCCGCAGGCGAGATCCATCTGCGCCATCACCCAGCCGCCAAAAATGTCGCCTGCCGCATTGGCGTCGGAAGGCATGGCCAGCGTCCTGAGCGTCAGATCGCCGATCGGCCGCCCGTCCGCATAATGCACCATGCTGAAAAACCTTTGCGATCGATTGTCCCGATCCGTATCGGCGGGACGATGATACGTCAACGCGCTCTCCGCACCTGGGTTGCCGGTATGGTGCGCGGCGCACGTACTAACGATAGAGTGCGTAATCGATGGACTTCTCACTTGCTTCTAGGGCGATACACCCCGCCATCACGTGCGAAAGGCTCTATATCTCGACAATCAGGAGCGGCTTTAACGGCGGCCATCCTTGCTAATAGGTATGGGACTCGAAACTCGTCCCTATTACTTTTTTGGATCTTATCCACGGCGTTCGAACTGACATAGTAATCGGGACAGGTGATGAAACCTTGGAGATACCCACCCCATGCCGTCGCCGCTGCGTAGATTTGGTACTGTGAACTGCCACGCGGCGCCGCATTGAGTAGGCTTAGCATCTCGTCGCGGGGATTCGGAGTTCCAATATCGAAATTTAGAATTTCATAGCTAAGGTCATCACACTCTGTTCCGGGTATCCCGCCGCCTTTGGCGCTCCAAGTGGTTTGTGCGTCGGAGTAGTGCTTTTGTACCAGCGCGAGGTCTGAAGGACTAAGGCTCCAAGTCAGCTTCTTGTAGTAATTTTCGAATGCCTTCATGTCTATCAGCGGAACCAAGTCGCACTTGTCGTCAAATTCTTTGTGTCTCGTCAGCGCGTTCATCATGCGGCCGAGTATGTCGGCGCGAGCCAATGAATCTTGGCTGGCCACGTTGTGATAGACCTCCTCCGCCAAAACGGTCGACGACGCGAGAGATGCGAGAAGCGGCAATAAAAAGATGAGGCGCATTTGAGACTCTTCACGTGAGCGTCGCCGATTTTGTCAGATGCAGCAGACCCTAACGAAGGACTGAGATAACAACAATATAGGAATTACGGTTCTACCTACGGATAGACTGAACGGCCTCGAAGAATTCACTCGATGCCGAGCCCTTGCTTTGCGTGCCGGATAGGTGTCCGACGTTCGAGCGCTCGGCGCAACGTCGGCGCCTCTTGCTCGATATAATCCCACAGACGGTTCGAGATCGGCCCGTGCGGCCGGTCGCGGCGGCGCGCCACCACCAACTCCTCAGTACGGCCTGGCAGATGACGACCGGCAATGGATTGCAGGCGTCCGTCGCGCAGTTCTTCCTCGATCAGGAAACGGGGCATGTGGCCCCACCCGAGGCCCTGCAGGATAATTTCCTTCTTCATGCCCTGATCGGCCACCATGCATTGAGGCGCACCCTCGATCATGAAGTAGTCTTGTTGCGGTGAATGGCGGGCCGTGTCGCGCATGACACATTGGGTGAGCGCGTGCATCTGATCCGGTGTGATTGGGTGCTTGATGCGCTCCGGCAGAAAGCCCAACGCCACTACGGGAAGGAATGGCACCTTGCACAGATCGATCCATTCCACCCGCGGGTCGCTCCTGTCGATCCAGTGCAGAATCAAATCGGCTTCGTCATCGAAGAGGCGCTCCCATGGGCCGCCCACCGCCTCGAAATGCAGATGCAGGCGTGTGCCCGGACACTGGGCGAAGAATCGTCCGAGCATGCCCAGTGCCTGCGGGCGCGGGCACAGGTCGCCGACCACCACATGGATCTCGCTTTCTTCGCCCATTGACAGCTGAGCAGCATGAAGCCGCAAGCCCTCGAGCTCGCGCAGCAGCGATTGTGCCCTGCGATGGAACGACAGCCCTGCCTCGGTGGGGCGCACGCGATAGCCGCCGCGATCCAAAAGGACGAGGTCGAGCTGCCGCTCCAGCTTTGCAACGGCTGCGAACACCGCCGGGTGCGAGCGATGCAGCATGGCCGCCGCAGGCTGAAAGCCGCCGCAGCGGATCACGGCATCGAAGCATTGCAGGTCGTGCAGGGTGAATTCAGCCATGTCAGCCTCTATTACAGAGATAGTCCTATCTTTGTAATATAATCAAAAGCGCGCCGCAGCTAGGCTTGCCACATCCAACGCTTCAAAGAGGAAGGTATATTCACCATGAATGAGCTGGATTTCGTGACCGTCGGCGATGGCGCGCGCATCGCCTATCGCATCGACGGCGACGCCGGGAAGCCCGTGCTGATGCTGTCGAATTCCATCGGCACCACGCTGCGGATGTGGGACATGCAAGTCGACGAGCTGTCGAAGCATTTCCGTGTTCTGCGCTATGATTTTCGCGGCCACGGAGGGTCAAGCGTTCCGGCCGGTGCTTATTCGCTCGACCGGCTTGGCCGCGACGTGATCGAGTTGCTCGATGCCCTGAGCATTGAACGCGTACACTTCCTCGGCTTGTCGTTGGGCGGCTTCGTCGGGCAGTGGCTCGGCATCCACGCGCCGGAGCGGATCGAGCGATTGATCCTGAGCAACACCTCATCCTACCTCGGACCGGCAAAGCAGTTTGACGAGCGGATTGCCGCCGTGCTGCAGGCGCCGGACATGTCCGAAACCGCCGAGATGTTCCTGGGTAACTGGTTCCCTGCAAAAATGCTGGCGGCCGGCGAGCCCGTCATCGAGGCATTTCGCACCATGCTGCTGGCCATAGATCGGCAAGGCCTGGCTGGTCTGTTTGCGGCGGTTCGCGATGCGGACCTTCGCCGAACCATAGCGCTGATTTCCAGGCCAACGCTCGTGATAGCCGGCCAGCACGACACTGTGACAGCCGTCAGTCACAGCGAGCTAATCGCGGCGACGGTGCCCGGCGCGAAGCTGGTTGTCCTGCCCGCGGTTCACTTGTCGAACGTCGAGTACCCTGCCGAGTTCATGGAGGCCGTGCTCGGTTTTCTGCGCTGAGTTGGAGCACGACAGGGATGCTGAGTGAAACCCCGTTTTCGAACATCGCGCGCATGGACCGCAACCTATGATGCATTAACGCGTAGCTCAGGCTAGACTGGGTAACATAGGTAGCGGATGACGGTTGATATGGAACTCAGCATTCGCCCATTAACGCCCGATCTGTGGCCGGCGCTCGAGGGCCTGTTCGGTGACAGCGCCGTCTGCAGTCGCTGTTGGTGTATGTACGGGCGGATCGGTCGTTCTTATCGAAAGCGACTCGGCGAGGAAACCAGGGCAGCGTTCCGGCAGGCCGTCCAGCATGGTCCGCCTCCGGGCATCCTCGCCTTCGACGGCGATACGGCTGTCGGATGGTGCCAGGTGAAACCGCGAGATGCCCTGCCCTGGCTCGATCGGCTATGGCAGCTCAAGCGCGTGGACGACAGGCCAGTCTAGTCCCTGTCCTGCCTCTACGTGCGAAAACGATACCGCAAGGCGGGGCGTAACATCCCAGCTGGTTGCACAGGCCCTGGAAGTCGCAAGGCGCGCAAATGCTCCGGCACTCGAAGCCTATCCTTTCGACGCCGACGTATCGCCGAGCGCTTCCGGCAGCGGATACGCCTCCGCCTTCGCGCGCGCCGGGTTCAAGGTCGTTGCCCGCAGGACGCCGGCCCGCCCGATCATGCGCTATCATTTCAAGCAGATTGCCGATCATCGCCCGTGATGCTCGGACGGGCTTGCCGACAAAGCACAGGCGAAGGCGTGGCCAACGTCCTGAGTTCAGATGGCGGGGCTTGAAATTCGGCAATGGGTCGACGCGGTCGCAGTGCCATCGCGCAGCCGACGTGATCCCGGTATACAGATGTTTCAACTTTGGTCAGGGGCACAACGTGGATTGGTTCACACGACGAAAGCCGTTCTCAGGCGTTGCGAAGTGGGCTTTCCCATTCAGCACGTTGACCACCATGGCAGAGGAGGAGCTGACGCCCTTTGTCGACGACACTTACCGAACGACGTCCCGGCATCTCATTTCTGATGGAGCGGGCATCTATATTCCTTATCGGTTACATTTTCTGCCAAGCGTGCGAGAGCATCACCTTGGCTTTTCGTTTCCGTCGCATTGCCTGCTGACACGATCGACAGATGGCTTTTTGCGGCAGAAATCAGCCAGGGTGATCCTTTCGCTGAACGAAAGTTGGAGCATCGCCTTCGTCGTTCTGCTGTTGGGCGAATATGTCGTCGAAATCGCCGAAGATATCTACGCGGCAGTACCTGATCTGGACGCATCAGCCTATGCCAGCTTTGTCCGACAGAACCGAAACATAACGCGTACGATGCGCACCAGGGCCACAAGCTATTGGAATGCCTATTATAGGCATGCTTATCCCAACCGAAAATCCTATCCAGCGATTGCTGTCCTCAATCAACTCGATGCGTGGGCAAGTTAGGTCTTCATCAATCTTCTTGGCGCTGAAAGTCGAAATTCAAACGAAGTTACCAGTCGCTTTTTTCACATCGGATGCCGGAAGACCCGGCGACGCCGCGCCGCGCCCAAGTCTAGGTTAGAGCCCGAATTCCGGAGCCGCCCGTAGCCACTATGCAGACCTATGATTTCATCATCGTCGGCTCCGGTTCGGCCGGCTCGGTCCTGGCCGAAAGGCTGTCGGCTTCCGGCCGCTTCTCGGTGCTGGTGCTCGAGGCCGGCGGCAGCGACCGCCGCTTCTACGTCCAGATGCCGCTCGGCTACGGCAAGACCTTCTTCGACCCGGCGGTCAACTGGAACTACAAGACCGAGCCTGACCCCGGGCTTGCCGGCAATGTCGACCACTGGCCGCGCGGCAAGCTGCTCGGCGGCTCGAGTTCAATCAACGCCATGGTCTGGATCAGGGGCGCGCGCGAGGATTTCGACGCCTGGCGGGATGCCGGCAACCCCGGCTGGGGCTTCGACGACCTGCTGCCCGCTTTCAAGGCGCTGGAGGACAACCAGGCCGGCGCCGATCAATGGCGCGGCGTCGGAGGGCCGCTGCATATCACCGACTGCTCGACCTCTGTCCATCCGCTCACCAAGCGCTATCTCGCAGCCGCCAACCAGGCCGGCCTGCCGCTCAACCCGGATTTCAACGGCGCCACGCAAGAAGGCGTCGGCGTCTATCAAATCACCACCAGGAACGGCCGCCGCATGTCGGCGGCGCGCGCCTTCCTGCGCCCGGCGATGAAGCGCAAAAATGTCCGCGTCGAGATCAACGCGCTGGCGACAAAAATCCTGTTCGAGGGCAAGCGCGCCGTCGGTGTCGAGTATCTCCAAAATGGAGAGACGAAAACCGCCCGCGCCGGCCGCGAGATCATCCTGTCGGGCGGTTCGGTCAATTCGCCCCAATTGCTGCAGCTTTCAGGCATCGGCCCATCGGCGTTGCTTGGTGCGCTCGGCATTCCCGTCATTTGCGCCAACGAGAATGTCGGGGCAAACCTGCAGGACCATGTCGGCATCAACTACACCTTCAAGGGCAGGCAGCCGACGCTCAACCAGATCCTGCGTCCGTGGTGGGGCAAGCTCCTGGTCGGCATGCAATATGTCCTCCTGCGGTCGGGTCCGCTGTCGCTGTCGATGAACAATGCCGGCGGCTTCTTCCGCACCGACCCGGCCGCGGCACGGCCCAACATGCAGCTCTATTTCCAGGCCTTTTCGACCGTCATTCCGAAGAGCGGCGAGCGCCCGATCCTGACGCCCGATCCGTGGCCGGGCTTTTCCATCGGCCTCTCTAATTGCCGGCCGTCGAGCCGCGGCGAAATCATGATCCGCTCCGCCAATCCGCGCGATCATCCCAAAATCGTCGCCAACGCGTTTTCGACCGAGGCAGACGTCGCCGAAATGCTGGCGGCGGTGAAATTCGTCAGGAAGATCGCATCGATGCCGGCGATGGCGGAGATCATCGAGGAGGAGGTTTTGCCGGGTCCGTCGATCACCTCCGATGCGGATCTCATCCAGGATTTCAGGAAGCGCTCCGGCACGGTCTATCATCCGGTCTCGACCTGCCGCATGGGGCCGGACCCGGCGCGCGCCGTCGTCGATCCGCGCCTGAAGGTGCATGGCCTCGAAGCCCTGCGCGTCATCGATGCCTCGATCTTTCCCGACAATATCACCGGCAACACCAACGCCGCCGCTATCATGACCGGATGGAAAGGCGCCGAACTGGTTCTGGAGGATCAAAAATGAAAATCACCGACGTCAAGACCTGGGTGGTCGGCAATCCGCCACCTGGCATCGGCGGCAAGTATTTCATCTTCGTCAAGCTCACCACCGATGGCGGCGTTGTCGGTTATGGCGAGGCCTACAACGCCACTTTCTCGGCCCATGTCACGGCGAGGATGATCGAGGACATGGCCGAGCGTTATCTCGTCGGCCGCGATCCGCACGATGTCGAGAACTTCTTCCGCCGCGCCTATTCGTCCGGCTTCACCCAGAGGCCCGACGTGTCGGGCATGGGCTGTTTCTCGGCGCTGGAAATCGCCTGCTGGGACATTATCGGCAAGGAGGCCGGCAAGCCGGTCTACAAGCTGCTCGGCGGCCAGGTGCACGAAACGCTGCGTTCCTATACCTACCTCTACCCGCACAGCGGCAGCGTCCATTCGGAGGATGCGCGCGGCAAGAACGTCTACAACGATCCTGATCTGGCTGCAGCCTGCGCGCTCGAATATGTCGAGCAGGGTTTCAACGCCGTCAAGCTCGACCCGGCCGGTCCCTACACCGCCTTTGACGGCCACCAGCCGCGCCTCGTCGACATCGACCTCTCCGCCCGCATGGTCAAGGCGATCCGCGAGGCGGTCGGCACTCGCGCCGATATCCTGTTCGGCACCCACGGCCAGTTCACAGCTTCGGGTGCGCTGCGCCTCGCCCGCGCCATCGAACCCTACGATCCGCTGTGGTTCGAGGAGCCGGTGCCGCCCGACATGCCCGAGGTCATGGCTCAGGTGGCGCGCGGCACGTCTATCCCGATTGCCACCGGCGAGCGGCTGACGACCAAGTTCGAATTCGCCCGCGTCATCGAGAACCGTGCGGCGACCATTCTTCAGCCGGACCTTGGGCGCTCCGGCGGCATTCTCGAAACCAAGAAGATCGCCGCCATGGCCGAGGCCTATCACATCCAGGTCGCGCCGCACTGCTATTGCGGACCGATCGTCGGCGCCGCCAACATCCAGCTCGCGGTGACGCTGCCCAACTTCCTCATTCTGGAATCGCTGAAGCAGTGGGACGGTTTTCACGAGAAGCTGCTCAAGAAGAAAATCGAATGGCAGGACGGCAACGTCATCCCGTCTAAGGAGCCAGGCCTCGGCGTCGAGCTCGACGAAGCCGTCTGCGAGGCGCATCCCTGGACCGGCAAGGACCTGCATTTGCAGATGATGCAGACGCCGTTGATGCCGTGAGCGCGCGCCGGAGCTATGCCTTCATCGGTCTTGGCCATCTCGGCAGCCAGCTCGCCGCCAACCTGATCCGCAACGGCTTTGCCGTCACCGTATTCGACCGCGACCCGGCGGCCGTCGAGCGGCTGGTGGTGCTTGGTGCCGATGCC
Organism: Mesorhizobium sp. M0571; assembly: GCF_040320985.1. Lineage (NCBI taxonomy): Bacteria > Pseudomonadati > Pseudomonadota > Alphaproteobacteria > Hyphomicrobiales > Phyllobacteriaceae > Mesorhizobium > Mesorhizobium sp. M0571. The sequence goes on along the minus strand of NZ_JAMYQT010000006.1, from coordinate 96,592 downwards.
GGCGGGAGCCCGGCCGAGGCCGCCGCTCTGGCCGGCAATGCCATCACCTGCCTGCCATCGCCACAGGTCAGCGAGGCGGTGCTGGCCGGCCCCGGCGGATTGCTCGAAGGCCTCCCCGCAGGCGGCGGCTGGATCGAGATGTCGACCAATGGCCAAGACGAGATCGTGCGCCTTGCATCCCTCGCCTCGGCAAGAGGCGTCGAGACGCTCGAATGCCCGGTCACCGGCGGCGTGCATCTGGCAGCCGTCGGACAGATCACCGCGCTGGTCGGTGGCGACGCAGCACTCTACGCTCGCCACCGCCCGGCCGTCGAGGCGATGTGCGCGCGCTCGTTCCTGATGGGTCCGGTCGGCTCGGCGGCGGTGATCAAGGTCATCACCAACATGCTGGCCTTCATCCATCTGGTCGCCGCCGGCGAAGCGCTGATGCTGGCCAAAAAGGGCGGGCTCGACCTTGCCCAGTCCTATCACGCCATCGTCGCCTCCTCCGGCAACAGCTTCGTCCATGAGACCGAAAGCCAGCTGGTGCTGAACGGCTCCTACGACATCGGCTTCACCATGGACCTGGCGTTGAAGGATCTCGGCTTCGCCCTCGGCATGGGTGAAAAATTCGGCGTGCCGCTCGAGCTTGCCTCGCGCGTCGACGCAATCTTCAGGCAAGGCAAGCAGGCCTATGGCGGCAGCGCCTGGTCGACCATGATCGTCAAACTGCTCGAGGATGCCGTCGGCACCGACCTGCGCGCACCCGGTTTCCCGGCTAAACTCGCAAGTTGATATTGGCCGGATTATCAATCGATTTCAGTCGATTGGAGAGATCGCCGGAACCAGAGCCGCAGTCAACTGAATCAAAGTTTTAACAGCTTGATTCAATATCTCAGCGTCAATGCGCCGGGCAGGATCTCGAAGGTTGCCGGTATGCGACCCGGCGATTCGCCGTCTATGTCGATCAGCGCGGCGTTCTTTTGCACATCGCCGAGCGGCTCGACAACCACTTTCTTGCCGCGCAGGATGGTGATCGCCGGATGGTTGCGGTGCCGCCCGCCATAGAGCAGGCGAATGTCCCAGATCAGCTTCAGCTTGCCGGCGGCGCGCAGGATGACGATGTCGAACTCGCCGTCGTTAAGCTCGGCGTCGGGCGCGATCATCATGCCGCCACCGAAGAATTTTCCGTTGGCCACCGCCACCAGCGCCATGCGCGCCTCGACCGGGGCACCGTCGTCGACGGTGATCGCAACCTCCTGGAACCGGTAGCGGAGGAACTCCCAGACCGTGCGCCAGTAGAACAGTGCCTTGGCCGAAACGTTGCCCTTGCGCTTGTCGGCGTTGACCGCGCGGTCGGTGGCGCCGGAAAGCCCCAGGCTGGCGATGTTGATGAAATGGCGGCTGGCCAGCGCGCCGTGGTCGTCGACATAGCTGATGCAGCCGGCATCGACCTTGCGCCCTTTGGCCTCGGCAATCCGCTTCAGCGTCAGGTCGACGTTGTTCGACAGGCCGAGCCCGCGCGCGAAGTCGATGCCGGTGCCGCACGGCAGCAGCCCGAGCTCGGCCGTCCGGCCGCTTTCCCGGAAAGCTTTCAGCAGCCCGTCGGCAACCTCGCTGGCGGTGCCGTCGCCGCCGGCCGCGATCACCAGCTCGAAGCCGATGGCGGCAAGGTCGAGCGCCAGCCTTTCGGCATCGCCCTCGGCCTGCGTTTCACGCAGCTCGAAATCGCCGAAATGTCTTTTCAACGAAGCCGCAACCTCGGGCCAATGCCGCTTGAGCCTGCCGCCGCCGGCGATCGGATTGAGAACCACCGCGACCTTCAAGCCTGCCTCCCCAAGGCCATCGAACACGCCTTCCAATCATTTGCCGGCATTGAAGCCCGCGCCGGCCCGCGGGGCAAGATCGAATGTCCGACAATGCGGCTTCCGCATCGAGGCGGCAAATCCCGGCCGGCGGCGGCAGAGATCGGAAAGTCGCTATTTTGGCAGGGTCAGTCCCCGATAATCCCGCTATTCACAGGCTTGCGGCAGTTTCGCCAAACGCTTATCCCCCGTACATTAAACCCATCTCAGGCGGCTACCGATCGCCACGCCGAAAGGCAAAGCGGAACGGCGGATTTCCTGAGGCCCGTACGGCCCTGAACGAGAACAGGCTTGCCTGTTGGAGGGATGGAAGCCGAGACCTACGGGGCCGCGGAAAGCGTGCGAACGCCGACGGCGGACCGATGCTGCCATGAAGGACGGCAAAAACCTTCGATGGCGCGCTGGGCAAAGCTCGCAAGAGTGGAGACCGGCGTGGTCCGGAACGGACGCTGCCCTCGGGCGGCGACTGGCAGGACCGTCAAAATCAAGGCCGGCATGGCGCGACATCTTTCGGGAGTTGCTGCCGCGACCGTGTCCTGATCTGACAGGGAGGCGCTGGGAGAAATCCCGGCGCCGACTGTCTTTGTGGCTCCGCCTGACGATTTTGCCGGCGACGCTTCACCCCACGCCAAAATCAGCTACTATCCATTGGCCGTCGGGGGCCGTTTGAAAGGGCTGACGGCAGGGGGACATTTCATGACGCTCATCCAAAAGCTTGCTGTTGCCTATGCTTTCCTGTTCTTCGGTGTTGTTGCCATCGGCTATGTGCCGGCCTTCAACGATGCCGGCGGCAATCTGTTCGGCCTGTTCTCGCTGCAGTGGTATGATGATTTGCTGCACGCCTTCTCCGGCGTCTGGGCGCTGGCCGCCGCCTTCATCTCGCACCGCCAGGCGGTGTTCTATTTCAAGCTGTTCGGCTCGGTCTATCTGTTCGACGGCGTGCTCGGGCTGGTCACCGGTTCCGGCTGCCTCGATGGCGGCATCTTCATCAACGGCTTCCGCTCCTTGAACGACATCGAATTTCCGGCCCGCTTCTTCGCCAACCTGCCGCACATCGTCATCGGCGGCTTCGCCGTCTATGTCGGGTTCTGGCTGTCGAAACGCGTCTACGACCATTTCGCCACGGCCTGACCGGCCATGTTCCTGTTCCGCTGGCTGAAGCGCATCATCAAGGCGATCCTCTGGCTCGTCGTCATTGTCGTGTTGATCCCGATCGCCGGGCTGGCCTACGGCTTTCTCACGACGCCGTCGCTGGACACAACACCATTGCCGGGCATCGCCGTGGGTGCCCCGCCGAAGGCGCTGGCCGACAAGGTCCGTGCCGAAATCCCCGGCTACCAGCGGCCGGAGGAATCGACCTTTCTCACCTATCCGGAATGGGCCATCGTCTACGCCGCCCGCGAATATGCCGGCTTCGTCGACAAGAACCAGCCGAGCGGTTTTCCCTATCTCTCCTATATCGGCCGCTTCTGGCAGGACTATGCGACGGTCATCCGCGCCAGTTCCGCCTACAAGTTCAACCTCGACAACCACCAGATGCTGGTGATCATCGGCACCAGCCACACGATCGAGCACGCCATCCAGTGGGCGTATGAGAATACGGTCGGCCGCATCACCGAGGCGACCGCCGGCAAGCGAACCGCCGTCGACATCTACCAGGCCAAGGTGGCGGCCGATTATGCCGGCTTTCTCGACCAGGTGCCGTGGTACCAGTTTCCGTACGCCGAAAAGCGCGCCGGCCTGTTTGGCGTCCAGCCGGCAGCGGACGACAGCGCCGTCCGCACCGGCGAACGCAAGCTCGCCTTCGGCCTCGCCGACACGATCAAGCAGGGCTATGCCGATCTGATCAAGTCGGCGCTCGCCGCCACCACCGATCCGGCCTTGCTTGACATTCATGTCTGGGCCAAGGGTCCGGTCGGCGAAGTGACGCGCAACGAACCCGACACCTTGCTGGAGCGCGATCTCGGCGCCGACGGCGCGATCTTCGTCACCAAGCGCTATCAGGTGTTCACCGACATGATCCCGCGCCTGATCGACAAGGGCGTCTCCTTCGTCGAGATCGGCGGCAATGACGAGATCATGCTCACCATGCTTTCCAATGACGAAATCAATGTTCCCGAAGGCGCGCGCGCTTTGTTCAGCTATCCGCTTCCGGCAGAGCCAGCGACGCGCCGCACCGGGCTGACCGTCGCCGTGCGCAAGCTGCACATCGTGCTGCCGGCGCTGATGACGGCAGGCGCCAGGCTCGAACACGTCTACGATTACTGAGGCCTTTCGGTCACAGCCGGCCTCCGCAAGACGTTGCGTGATGCTCCGCCACGCTCATTCCACAATCGCGGCCAAATCCCGCCTTGTTCCGCAACGATTGATGACGCCGTAGCACTTTGATCTTGCGCACATGCGCCAGGCAACTCGAAGGGACAAGACCGTGATCAAGACCGCCCTTGTCGCCATGACCATCGTCGGCTGCGACTGCGACGCCAGGCTTTGCGAGTATATCGGCGAGACGCCCGCCAAATGGTCGACCATCGCAGAATGCGAAGCGGCGATGAAAAGCCAGATGCTGCACGAGCGCAATTTCGATTATCCGCTGGTCTCGGGCATCTGCCGGACACAGAACTCGTCTTCGTCATCGCAGCTCGCGACCGCTTCCGAGCCTGAATTGACGACGGCTAGCACGGCCGCGACAGATCCGCTGCCATCGGAACTGAGCCATCGGCCCAGCGCTGCGGTCGGAACGCAGGCGACGGCGACGGAAACAGAAGCCGTCCGGCCGGTCGCCTACGAAGCGGCGGTCGATGGCGGCCGCGCCATGCTCTACCGCACGACGACCGGTTACGCCGTGGTCAAGAGCGATCTCGGCCGCGCCGCATCGGCAACGATCGGCATCGCCAAGCGCTCGGCGAACTGGCTGGCGGCGAAACTGCCTGACGGTCTGTAACCGGCCCTCAGGCCGTTCCGATCAGTGCTTTGATGGCGCGATAAAAAGTAGACGAAAACAGCTCGCCCGGATCGTATTGCCGCTTCTTCGCCAGGAAAGACGGCAGTTCCGGATAGGAGGCAAGCAGCTCCTTGCCCGTATAATGGAGCTGGTAAGGCAGGAAAAACCGCCCGCCATGCTTGATCGTCACGTCGATCAGCGCCCTTGTCAGCGCCCGCATCCTGGCATTGCCGTCGGCGTCGGTCGGCTGATTGATGTAGAGCACGAGCGAATAGGCCGGCTCCGGCGCATAATTCAGCGCCACATCCTCTTTGTGGACGATGCGCACCGAGGCGTTGAGCACCGGCAGGCTCTGGTTGCGCAGGATCTCGCGCGCTTCCGCGATGAACGGGTTATAGGCTGCCCGCGGGATAAAATATTCATGCAATATGTCGGTTTCGTCGAGCAGGTCGTTGAACAGATAGGGCACTGAATCGTGCATCGGGTTGTTGCGCGTGACCAGGCAGGCCTCGCCTTCGGCCATTGCCGTCGTCCGCGCCACAGTGCAGCTCTCGAATTTCGGCTCCAGCGTCTTTTCGGTGAACCATTTCAGCTCCTGGAACAGGCTGCCCCATTTCGCCAGGTTGATGATCACCCGCTTGAGCCCAACCGAACCCGGTTCGCCGATTGCCGGCTGGTCGGCCGGCGGCTGGTCGGCCACCTTGTCGTAGCGGTAGACGATCATGTCTTCGAGGAAGTTGCCCGGTGCCGTCGACAAATGGCCGTAGAACAGGCCGATGTCCCTGTTGGGCTCCAGCACCTCGGCAAAGAATTTCGGAAAATCGTCCGATTTGATGATCGCGCGCGAGGTCCGGTAGACGGCGTTGTCGACGATGTCGAGCGTCGCCTCCAGCACCACGCCGAACAGGCCGTAGCCGCCGAAGACGTGGCGGAACAGCTCGGTGTTTTCGGTCGGTGAGCAGGTCGTCACCGAGCCGTCGGCCAGAATCACCCGCATCGAGCGGATCGAGCCGGCGACCGAGCCGGCCTGATGGTCCATGCCGTGGGCGTTGACCGACAGCGAGCCGCCGACCGAAAAGATGTCGGTCGACTGCATCGCCTTCACAGCGAAGCGCGGGTGCAAAAGGTCCTGGATGTCGTGCCAGCGCGCGCCCGGCTGCAAGGTCATCGTCTTCGCCGCCGCATCGACGCCGACTTTGTTGAATTTGCGCATGTCGAGCACCAGCGCATTGTCGTCGAAGGCGTGGCCGCCCATCGAATGGCGCACCGCCGCGACCGAGATCTTTAGGCCATTGGCCCGGGCAAAGCCCAGCGCGCTCGCAATGTGGTCTTCCTCGCTGACTTCGACGACGCCGTAGACCGGCGTCACCGACAGGCCGCTGGCATCGTTGATGTCGCCACCCTTGGTCAGCCATGGCAGCGATGGATCGTACGCCGGCGCGTTCTCCAGCGGCTTCAGCGCCAGGTCGATGCCGTCAATGTCGGCGATGCGCCCGGAATTCTTCTGCCCCGACGGACCACGCGCCAGCCGCGCCACGGTCGTCCCGCCCCACAGCATCGCGCCGCCGACTACCGCCGCACCCAGCAGCAACCGCCGCGACAGGCGAAACCCCTTGCGTTCCTCGACCGTAGCCCCACCCCACTGTCCCATCGATAGCGCCGGATTGAGACAAAAACCATACCGGCGCTTGACGGGAGCGCCGATACGACATGAAATCGGTGGCCAAAGAACAGATAAAGCAAGCATATCGGCTGTCGCGCCGCCCCTCATCCGCCTGCCGGCACCTTCTCCCCGTATAGTGACGGGGAGAAGGGAGTAACTGCAACCTTCGCGCTCATCTTGCGACGTCGAAAACTGGCGAAAGCGTTGATGAAAGCGCCTTTCTCCCCGTCACTATACGGGGAGAAATGCCCGGCAGGGCAATGAGGGGCGGCGCTAACGCGGAAAAACGATGCCTTCCGGCTATTCCACCGCCTAGTCCTTCACACCGATCTTGCGCACCAGCGCCGCGGTCGCCAGGATCGCGCCCATGTCGGCGATCATCGGCGCGACATGCTTGGTGTAGTCGAGGCGCGTGGAGATGTCCGGCAACTCGAAAAAATTCCTTTCCTGCGGCAACAGCAGGAAACCGTCGCTGCCGTTGAGCGCAACGCGTGCCGGATCGTTCGGCCGGGTTTCGCCGAGCCATTGCAGTGCCTGCGCCAGCCGGCCGGTCACCAGCGGCCGCGCCGCCTCGATATTGTCGGTGCGGAACTCGTAGGCGGCATCGAGCTCCGGCACGCCGCAGGACAGCTCCTGCATCTTGCTGCCGAAAATGCCGCGGAAGAAGCCGACGGCCCTGTTGGTCCGGCGCGCGGCCACCAATGTGCCGGGGAACGGCACGATCGTCTCGAAGGCGACGATGACGCCCTTGAACACTGCCGTCGTGCTCTTGCCCGTCCCTTCCCGGAGATCTGCTTCGTAAAGCTCGAACGGAAACTCTTCGTAGCGGCCGGAGAAAACATCGTCGAAAGACTGTCGGTTGAACGGACCAACCGTCTCGCGCGGCAGCCGGTCGAACGAATTCGGCTTGACGTTGTGCCGGTACTGCATGTCCTCGATGAAGCCGAAGATGACCGGCAACAGCGTGCTGCGAAACGACTGCTGCAATTTGCTCGCCGGCTTGATCGCTTGGAAATAGAGCAGGATCGCAGCCAGGAATCCGCCGATATAGAGGAACACATGTGGGGTCGAGAACCACTGCTCGTTGGGGTCGGCAACCCCGTTGAAGAGCCAGGCCACAAACGCGACGAACACCAGCACCAGCCCGATGAACAGCGGCACCCGCCAGCCCGTCTGACGATGGGCCGAAGCCCTTTCGGCCTCATAGGCCTCGATGTCCTTCTTGATGCCGGCGATCACCGCTTCGCTCGGCATGAAATCCGCAGTTTCCATCGCCAACCCGCCGTCACAAGCCTGCCCGTGTGGGGCATGATAGCCGGTTTTGCGGGCTGCGTCAGCGCAGCCATCAACGCGCGGCACCGAGGATCGCATCGAGGCGGGCCTGAGCCTTTTGCCTCGATTTTCCCGCCAGCGCTTCAACCGGCACCAGCCGCTCATGGTCGCCGGCGCGCAGCCGCATGAAGGCATGCAGCCGGTAGGCGGCGATGGCCCCGCGGGTGCTGGGATCGGCGCTGATATCGACGACGAAAATGGCGCCGATGCGGCCGGGCCAGGGCTGGCGCGCCAAGGCAGTGCCGAAGAAATCGCCGAGTCCATAGGCGACGAGCGTCTTGCCGATCCGCTCGATCGGCTGCACGACATGGGCATGATGTCCGGCGACCAGGCCGACGCCATGTTCGGCCAGAAGCCGCGCCAGTGTGCGCGTTTTCGCACGCGGAAAATGTCGGAATTCCCAATCCCAGTGCGGTACCACGCATAAGAGGTCGACACCCTCAGCGGCGTCGCGCGGCCATTGCGCCGGATTGCTTGCCATCGAGACACGGCCCCCGAACTGAGCCGCGTCGGCATTGCGCCAAAGGGTGAAGGCGGCAAAGCCTATTGTCAGCGCTCCGACCGCAAACCGCTCGACTGGAGCCCCAGCACCGATCGTGCGGATGCCGAGCCGCGCCACCGCGGCGACCGTCTCGTCGAAGCCCGCAATGCCCTGGTCGAGCACATGGTTGTTGGCCAGCGACAGCACCAGTTTTTCGCGCGAGATACCGGCGGCTGCCAGCGCCTCGGCAAGAAACCGCTCGCTCATCGCATGGCGCGTGCCAAGCCTGGTGCCCAAGACAGCACTTGGCCGTTCCACCACCGGACTTTCGCAATTGCCGACCACGAGATCGGCCGAGGCGAGCAGTGCCGCAATCGCCGGATCGCATTCCGGCGTATCGCGATTGGCGACTGCCGAGATATCGCCGACGAAAGCCAGCCGCACCACCCGTGCCGGCATCGGCTCGAGCAGGGTCGCTGCCGCCGGCGCGAAGCCGCGGTCGTCGCCGTCGAGCGAAGGCCGGAGGAAGCGCGGCAGCCATGACAGTTTGTAGGAAAGCGGATAATTCGACACGCGACGCCCAATGGTTTGCCCTGTGTAGACCGTCTGCCGGATCGGTTGAAGCGTCGACTCTCAGCACAGATGAAATACAAATGAAATGATGACCGGCCTGTCCGAAGGTAACAGGCACCGTGAACCAAATGGGTGTATGGTTCGTGCGGAGCGACAAAGAGGGGCGACCAAGATGACGCGTTTTTCGAGGCTGATGGCAGGCGCCATCGTTCTTTTCCTGCCGCTGTCTTCGGCCAGCGCCGCGGCTCCCGAACCGGCGGCCCTGTTCGAGGCAAAAACCGTGGCCGAACGCGACAGCGCCCTTGCCGCGCTGGAAGCCGCAGCGCCCGGCGATCCGGCATCGGCCTATGCCGCCGGCGCCGGCGAATTCTTCACCGCGTTGGAGATCCTGGCCAGCGGTCTGCACCGCCACGGTTTCGACAGCCCGCAATCGTTCATGCTGCCGCTGATGCGGCTGCCGGTGCCGGACAATGCCAATCCCGAGCCGCTAACCTACGAACAATTCCGCGCCATTCTCGTCGCCTTCCGCGACCGGTTGGAGAAATCCGCCGCCACGCTCGGCTCCGTGCCCGCCGACGCGGAGATCGGCATGGTCATCGACCTCACCCGTCTCGGCATCGACCTCAACGAGGACGGCACGATTGCGCCGGACGAAAGCGCTGCGGCGATCATGGCGTCGCTGTCACGCGGCGGCGGTGCGCCAGACGCGGCCGCACCCGCCCTCACCTTCCGCTTCGACCGCGCCGACGGCTATTGGCTGCAGGGCTATGCCGAGTTCCTGATGGCGCAGGCCGATTTCTGGCTGGCACATGATTTCAGCAACACGTTCGACGGCTCGTTCCACATGCTGTTTCCGCGCGCAAAACTGCCGCTGCAGGACACGCTCGTGCCGCTGGACGGCGGCATGAATGGCGGCATTCTGTCGTCCGAATGGCGCCTCGCCGATTTCATTTCGCTGGTCCATCTGATCAACTGGCAAGTGGTCGAGCCAGAGCGCCGGCAAGCGGCACGCCGCCATCTCATGGAAATGATCCGGCTGTCGCGCGAGGACTGGAAAGCCATTCGCACCGAAACCGACAATGACCGCGAATGGCTTCCCGGGCCGCAGCAGAAAGGCGCCAGCCCACTCACCGGCCTCGAAGTCGGTGAGCAGCAGGTGCAGGCCTGGCTCGGCGCCCTGGCTATGGCCGAGGATCTTCTGGAGGGCCGCACCTTGCTGCCGCATTTCCGCATCGCCGACAAAGGCATCAACATGAAGCGCTTCTTTGATGAGCCAAAGCCCTTCGACCTGGTGCTGTCGATCACCGGTCCAGCCATCGCGCCCTATCTCGAACGCGGGAAGATTCTCACCAGCGAGGAGTTCAACCAGATCCAGCGTCAGTTCGGCGGCGCCGGGTTTCTGACATTTGCGCTGTGGTTTAATTGAGGGGCATATTTGGACGCGCCTCCTGACACCCTGCTGTCAGCAGCCAAATTGCGCCTCGCGCCCCTCACCACTCCGCTCTTTCCATTTTGGCCGATACCTCCCATATTCGGGGCCATGGCCAGACTCTCCGACAAGAAAACGCCGCCGCCGGCGAATGACGATCGCGCTTCGCCCCCCAAGCGGCGCAGCCCGCTGACCGATTTCCTCGATGCCTCGGAGCCGCTGCACAAGGGCGGCTTTGCCGAAGCGCCGCAGGCCGAGTTCACCGGCGCGCCGCTGACCGGCTCGATCGCCGACTGGGCCGAGCAGATCGAGCAGGAAGCCGAGAAGGAAGGGCGCCTTTCCGGCAAAGACGGCGGCAAATCGCCGAAGCCGGCGAAGAAAATCCCCGAGCGCTCCTCTTCCCCCGGCCGTACGGCACGCGGTACCTCGATGGGCGGGGCGGCCTCGGCGCGGGAGCGCACTGCGGCCGGTCTCAATCCTGTCGCCGGCCTCGACGTCTCACTGGAAGAGGCCGAGACGATGGCCTCGGGCGGCGTCACCGCCACCGTCGCGGCGCTGTCGGCGCTGATCGAATCCGGCAATCCGCTGCACAAGGACGGGGTGCTGTGGACGCCGCACCGCCCTGCCCGGCCGGAGAAATCCGAAGGCGGCATCGCCATCAAGATGGTTTCGGATTTCGAGCCGGCCGGCGACCAGCCTACGGCGATCAAGGATCTCGTCGAGGGCGTCAACAGCAACGACCGCACCCAGGTTCTGCTCGGCGTCACCGGCTCCGGCAAGACCTTCACCATGGCCAAGGTGATCGAGGAGACGCAGCGCCCCGCTCTGATCCTGGCGCCCAACAAGACGCTTGCCGCGCAGCTCTATTCCGAGTTCAAGAAATTCTTCCCGGAAAACGCCGTCGAGTATTTCGTCAGCTACTACGACTATTACCAGCCGGAGGCCTATGTGCCCCGGACCGACACCTATATCGAGAAGGAATCCTCGATCAACGAGCAGATCGACCGCATGCGCCACTCGGCGACGCGTTCGCTGCTCGAGCGCGACGACGTCATCATCGTCGCCTCGGTCTCCTGCATCTACGGTATCGGCTCGGTCGAGACCTATACCGCGATGACCTTCCAGATGCAGATCGGCGACCGGCTCGACCAGCGCGCGCTGCTCGCCGACCTCGTCGCCCAGCAATATAAGCGCCAGGACATCAACTTCGTCCGCGGCTCGTTCCGGGTGCGCGGCGACACGATCGAGATCTTCCCGGCCCACCTTGAAGACCGCGCCTGGCGCATCTCGCTATTCGGCGACGAGATCGAGGCGATCACCGAATTCGATCCGCTGACCGGACAGAAGACCGGCGAGCTGAAGAGCGTCAAGATCTACGCCAATTCGCACTATGTGACGCCGCGCCCGACCTTGAACCAGGCCATCAAGTCGATCAAGGACGAGCTCAAGCACCGGCTGGTCGAACTTGAACGGGCCGGCCGCCTGCTCGAAGCGCAGAGGCTTGAACAGCGCACCCGCTTCGACCTGGAGATGCTGGAAGCGACCGGCTCCTGCGCCGGCATCGAGAATTATTCGCGTTATCTGACCGGCCGCCAGCCTGGCGATCCGCCGCCGACCTTGTTCGAATACATCCCCGACAATGCGTTGGTCTTTGTCGACGAAAGCCACGTCACCATACCGCAGATCGGCGGCATGTATCGCGGCGACTTTCGCCGCAAAGCGACGCTGGCCGAGTATGGTTTCCGCCTGCCGTCCTGCATGGACAACCGGCCGCTCCGCTTCGAGGAGTGGGACGCCATGCGCCCGCTTTCCGTCGCGGTTTCCGCAACGCCCGGCGGCTGGGAGATGGAACAGTCCGGCGGCGTTTTCGCTGAGCAGGTCATCCGCCCGACCGGCCTGATCGACCCGCCGGTCGAAGTGCGCCCGGCCAAGAGCCAGGTCGACGATGTGGTCGGCGAGATCCGCGAAACGACGAGGGCAGGCTACCGCACGCTGGTCACCGTGCTGACCAAGCGCATGGCCGAGGACCTGACCGAATATCTGCATGAGCAAGGCATTCGCGTGCGCTACATGCACTCCGACATCGACACGCTGGAGCGCATCGAGATCCTGCGCGATTTGCGGCTCGGCGCCTTCGACGTGCTCGTTGGTATCAACCTGTTGCGCGAAGGCCTCGACATTCCCGAATGCGGTTTCGTCGCCATCCTCGATGCCGACAAGGAGGGCTTCCTGCGCTCCGAGACATCGCTGATCCAGACCATCGGCCGCGCCGCCCGCAACGTCGACGGCAAGGTCATCCTCTACGCCGACCAGATCACCGGCTCGATGGAACGAGCGATGGCCGAGACCAGCCGCCGCCGCGAAAAGCAGATGGAGTGGAACCAAGCCAACGGCATCACGCCGGAATCGGTCAAGTCGCGCATCTCCGACATCCTGGACTCGGTCTACGAGAAGGATCATGTCCGCGCCGACATCTCGCAGTTCACCGACAGCGCCGGCGCGATGATGGGCAACAATCTGAAAGCCCATCTCGACGCGATGGACAAGCAGATGCGCGACGCCGCCGCCAACCTCGACTTCGAAAAGGCGGCCCGCATCCGCGACGAGATCAAGCGGCTGCGCGAGATGGAACTGTCGATCTCCGACGATCCGCTGGCCAAATATGCCGACATGGAAAGCCCCGTCTCCGGCCGCGAGAAGGGCAAGCACAACAAGGGCGTGGCCAAACATCGTACATCAGAGGAACAGGAGCGTTTCCGCAAACTCGACGAGGCACGTGCCGCCGAAGAGGCGGCCCGGCCCAACCTCTTTCGCAAGCCCGCGCTCGACGAGATGGGCGCCGACGGCGCCGTACCGGTCAAGAAGCCGCTCTTTGCCAAACCGTCGCTCGACGCAATGGGGCCGGGCACCGACATGCCGACGCCGGCCGGCGCGGTGTCGCGTTCACTGTTCAAGAAACAGTCGGCCGAAGAAGCGCACGGCTCCGATTTCGGCATCCCCGGAGAGCCGACCAAACCGCTGTTCAAGAAAAACTCGCTCGACGAGATGACAGTGCGCCGGACCGAGAAGCCGGTTGAAGGAAAGGTGCCGGCCAAGCCACAGCCGATCTCCCCCCGTGTGGGGGAGATGCCCGGCAGGGCAGAGGGGGGCGCGAAGGATCGCAATGATTCTGCCAAACCCATTGTCCGCGAACGTGCCGGCATCGGTTCCTACGAAGACCCCGCCGACGCCCGCCGCGAAAAGCGCCGGCCCGGCAAGACGGGGCGGCCGGGGCGGTAAGGCTTCGGAGATCAGTAGCGGTTGCGGACTTTCAGCGCCCGCGCCTAGAATGAACGATGGTGGTCGTTCGCAGACTTGAAGAGGAAGAGTTCAAGGCTTGCTTTGTGCAGCCTATGGCAGACGTCACCGCCACGGCGGACGCTGCCGTAGACATTTGGCAGTATGTCGATGCGCTGGATCTCGATGAACTTGGCGTGCCTTATTTGACCGACGTCCACTATGTCTACCGCGACGCCCGGAACCGGTTCGACCAAGTTTTGATCGGCACAGGCCGGTTCAACACCGTTCTCGTGATTGTTGTCGAGCTCGGCAGAAGCACGGTGTTCGGGCATTTCCTGCTTGACCTGAACAAGGAATTCGGAGCAAGCGGTGGCCACTTGAGGTCCGTCTAATGTCGTCCGTTTTCCCTGAGACAATGGTATGATGCTACTTCCAGACAGTTCCACTGAAGTCTCTTTTGAACCGTCGATCGACGCTCGCTTTCCATATGCGGACGCAAGTTCGGCTTCAGCTATAATCGCGCAGGGGTGGTCGATCTCGCTCAACGCAGCCTTTTGTGTTCTCCACGAGCTATGCCGCCCACCGGTCGGCAAGGCAGTTTCGAAGGAAAGATTGCTTGAACTTGTCGAGGAATGGTCGATGGGACCTGATCATCCACTAAAACAACCAGTGCTTCGCTGCGCACAAGCTCTCATTCAGGACGAGCCGCTGCCGTGGCGCGAAGCTTCTGCCGTGATGCAACAAATCGGGCTACACGAAGGCCAGCGGGCGGCACTCGCGATCGCTTACTTTGCTGGCGATAGTTCCAGCAATGAAGGCGATACTACCCTAGGCAACACTGATCATCGCATTCGTCAAACTTGGGCGATCAAAGGCGTCTAGAGAGCGCAAAACCGTCGTGTCGAATCAGCCGGGCCCGACCAGCCGAACACGCCCCCTTGCCATCGACCCTGCCCTTGGTGTAGCCTAGTTCCCACACTGGAACGTCTTGAAAGGGCGTGTTATTTTCTCACCACCGTCAGCGCGGCCCTGTCTCTGCCCTGCGAGCTTGCTTGCAGGGCTGACCAGAGACGGTCCGGGTTTTTCTTCCCGCTTCGATTTTTTGGTCCGCCCTTTGTGGTGCTGCAACGCCGAGCCTGATGGCCAGCCTGCGCACCGTCAAAGTGCATTGAACCGGAACTCACTCCGGCCAGACCAGAGAAATCGACATGGCCCTGATCAGCCTCAAGTCTCTCGGCGTCACCATGCGTGCGCCGCTCTTTTCCAGCCTTGATCTCGGCACCGGCGACCGGCTCGGCATCGTCGCCGCCAACGGGCGCGGCAAATCCACTTTGCTGAAGTGCCTGACCGGCGAGATCGAAGCCACCACCGGCGACATCACCCGCACGCGCGGCCTGCGCGTCGGCTATGTCGAGCAAGTCGCCCCGGCAGCGCTGGCCGGGCGCAGCTTTCATGAGGTGGTGGCAGATGCCTTGCCGTCCGAGCAGGCCGAAAGCGAGCTGTGGCGCGTCGATGTCGTTCTCGATTCGCTCGACGTGCCCGAGCCGATGCGTGAGCGGCCGATGCGGGCCTTGAGCGGCGGCTGGCAAAGGCTGGCGCTGATTGCCCGGGTCTGGGTCACCGACCCCGACGTCCTGCTTCTCGACGAGCCGACCAATCACCTCGATCTCGCCAAGATCAGTCAGCTCGAGATCTGGCTGAACGCGCTGCCGCGCGAGGTGCCGGTGGTGATCGCCAGCCACGACCGGGCGTTTCTCGACGCGACGACCAACCGCACCCTGTTCCTTCGCCCCGAACAATCGCCGGTGTTTTCGCTGCCCTATTCGCGGGCGAGGCTTGTGCTGAACGAGGTCGACGCCTCGACCGAGCGCAAATTCCAGCGCGACATGAAAGTGGCGCAGCAGCTGCGCCGGCAGGCCGCCAAGCTCAACAATATCGGCATCAATTCCGGCAGCGACCTTTTGACGGTCAAGACCAAGCAGCTCAATCAGCGAGCAGAGCGCCTGGAAGACGCGGCAGCGCCGGCACACCGCGAGAGATCGGCGGGCGCCATCAAGCTCGCCAATCGCGGCAGCCATGCCAAGGTGCTGATCACGCTCGACGATTTGGGGGTCGAAACACCTGACGGCACGCTGTTGTTCAGGACCGGCAAGCGCCACATCTGCCAAGGCGACCGCATCGTCCTGCTCGGCCGTAACGGCGTCGGCAAATCACGGCTGATCAGCCTGATCCGGAACGCCATCGTCGAGCCGGAAACGGCGGCGCAAAGCCTGAAGGTGACGCCGTCGACGGTGCTCGGCTATAGCGACCAGGCGCTGTCGGGCATTAGCGGCGACGATACGCCGCTGGCCATGCTGTCGCGCAGATTCGACGTCGGCGAGCAGCGTGCCCGCTCGCTGCTGGCGGGCGCCGGCGTCAGCATCGACATGCAGGAGCGCAGGATCGGCGTGCTGTCGGGCGGACAGAAGGCGCGGCTGATGATGCTGGCGCTCAGGCTCGCCAATCCCAACTTCTATTTGCTCGACGAGCCGACCAATCATCTCGACATCGATGGCCAGGAAGCGCTGGAAGCGGAATTGCTGGAACATCAGGCGAGCTGCCTGCTCGCCTCGCACGATCGCTCCGTCATCCGCGCGGTTGGCAACCGCTTCTGGCTGATCGAAAAACGCCGGCTGACCGAGGTCGACAGCCCGGAGGAATTCTTCCGGGAGGTTGCCGAAGCGGGCGGTTGAAGGATTGCGGAAAAAAATTCCGGCGCTCTGTCGGATGATGATCGCATGCCACGTCCTTGGGACGCCGACACGGTGATGCCGGCGCCAATCGAGGAGAAAGCATCATGTCTATTCTGTCATCCATAGGTCACGCCGTGACCCGTTACTCGGCGGCTCGCGCCCGTTATCGCAGCGAACGCGCCATCCTTTCATTGCCGATGGAATTGCGCAAAGATATCGGCTGGCCGGAGATTGTCGTCGACGCGCAAAACAGCCCGCGGATTCGCATCGCAGGATGAAGGAGACCAACTGGCCATCGCGGCAAGCGCCATTTCGAGCCCGCACTCGGCATTTAAAAAAAACATCGGCCGTGTAGGACTGTCACCGTCTCATTCGTCCTGTGGTTCGCAAAGGCAAACCAAACGCAAAGAGGAGCACGACATGAATGACCAGCCGCAGACCCAGCCCGCCGCCAAAGTTCTTGGCGGATTGACTCCCTACCTTCAGCTGGACGGCGCTTTCAAAGCCGCCGAATTTTACCAAAAGGCCTTCGGTGCCGAGCAGGTCTTTGCCTATCCGCCGGACGAACAGGGCCGCACCATGCATATCCATCTCCACATCAACGGCTCGACGCTGATGCTTTCCGATTTCTATCCCGAGCACGGAATGGCCGCTGTGAAGCCGCAGGGCTACACAATGCAGCTCCATCTCGGCAGCGACGACATCGACGACTGGTGGAAACGGGCCGTCGAGGCAGGCTGCAAGGTCGCCATGCCGCTGCAAGTGATGTTCTGGGGCGACCGCTGGGGCCAGCTGACTGACCCCTTCGGCGTGGAATGGGCGATGAACGCGCCGGTGAAGAAAGCCTGACCTTTCGCGAATGGCGAGGCGCCCTCACCGGCCGATGCCGGTGAGGCATCTCTTCGAAAAATCTCCCAGGAGGAGTCCCCCATGTCCTATGTCGATGGTTTCGTACTCGCCGTGCCGAAGGCAAAGCTCGATGCCTACAAGAAGCTGGCGGGAACCGCCGGCGCCGTCTGGAAGGAGCACGGTGCGCTTGCCTATGTCGAATGTGTCGGCGATGACGTGCCCTATGGCGAGATCACCTCGTTCCCGCGCGCCGTGCAGGCCAAGGACGACGAGATCGTCGTGTTCTCATGGATCGTCTATGAATCTCGG
This sequence comes from Mesorhizobium sp. M0571, assembly GCF_040320985.1. Taxonomy (NCBI): domain Bacteria; kingdom Pseudomonadati; phylum Pseudomonadota; class Alphaproteobacteria; order Hyphomicrobiales; family Phyllobacteriaceae; genus Mesorhizobium; species Mesorhizobium sp. M0571. Next base: position 79,160 of record NZ_JAMYQT010000006.1, on the reverse strand, counting down.
CAGAGCCGCGACGCGGTGATGGCCAAGGTGATGGCCGACCCGCGTCTCAAGCCGGACTGGTCGACGATGCCGTTCGACGGCAAGCGCATGATCTTCGGCGGCTTTCAGCCGTTCATGGAGCTTTAGGCGCAGCGGCGCTTTAAGCCAGCCTGTCGAGCAGCGGCTTCAGCCGGTCGCCATAGCGCTTCCACAGATCGACCGAGCCCTGGTACATCGGCTGGCGCACCTGCGCGGCGGACGCCGTGCGCACCGGCCGGTCGGTCTGGTGGAACGACAGCACGGCGTCGTCCCACGGCAGGCCGAGATGGGCAATCAGCGCCCGCGACTGGCCTTCCTGGTCGGCGACGAAATCCTCGTAGTGAACGTCGTGCACGACGCCCGGCAGCACGGTGTGCCAATGCGCCATGATGTCGGTGTAGAGATTGTGGAAATCGGCGAGTTCGTCGAGATCGTAGCCGTAGCGGTGGCTGTCGCCGCGGAAGTGCACCTTGTAGATCGACAGGCAGGTCGCCGCCGCATCGCGCGCGCAATGGATGACCTTGGCCTTCGGCAGCATCAAATGGATGAAGCCGACCAAGAGGAAATTGCCGGGCATCTTGTCGGTGACGTGCCGGAAACCCGGATAGCGGGCGTGTAGCATGTCAAGGTAGGCTTGGCCGGCCTCGGCATAGGCCTTGTCGAGCATGTCGGCGATGCCCCAGGGAAAGCCGCCCTTTATGCTGAGCGGAAACTGCTTGCCGACCGCCGTCTTCAATATGCTGAGCTCGCCGGCGCCATAGACCTGCGGATGGCTGGCGATGATCTGCTCGACCAGCGTGGTGCCGGAACGCGGCATGCCGACAACGAAGATCGGCGTGTCGTCGGCGATCCCGCTCGGCCGGTGCTTTTCAAAAAAGGCCCTGTCGAACACCGCCTTCATCGCCTCGAACTCGCCGCGCGTCTTGCCGGCGTCGTAGTCGATGCCCTGGCGGCGGATCGCGTTGCCTTCGGCGAAATAGTCGAAAGCGCGGCCATAATCCCTGAGGTCGTCATTGGCCTTGCCGAGGCCGAAGGAAAGCTGCATGCGCGCCAGGCTGCCTTGCGGCGCCTTGGCGTGCTCCGCCTCCATGCGGGCAAGCTCGGCGTCGCGCTCCTTCTGGCGCTTGACCTGGGTGAGCATCAGCCAGGCCCTGGCCAAGCCGGGATCCACCGCCAGCGCCTGCCTGAAAAGATCCGCAGCCTCGTCGAGACTGCCCTTCTCCATCAGCCCGACGCCTAGGCCGTGCAAAAGATCGGCATCCTTCGGCCGTATCGTCAGCGCCTCGCGGAAGGCGGCGAGCGCGTCATCCAGCCGGCCCGCCTCCTGCAGCGTTTCGGCAAGCCCGATGCGGGCGCGGACATGGAACGGGTTGCGGCCAATCGTGCCGCGATAAATATCCTCGGCGCCTTCGAACTGGCCGAGCTGCTTCAGCGCCGAGCCGAGATTGTCGCGCGCCGCCAGCTGGTCCGGCCGAATTGCCACCACTTTGCGGAAGAGATCGGCGGCGGCCGCGACCCGGCCGAGGTCGCGCAGCACGGTGCCTAGATTGTTGAGGAAATCCGGATTGTTCGGCTGCAGACGCACCGATTGTTCGATCAGCGCCAGCCCCTCGGCGCTGCGCCCGGTCTGGTGCAGCAAAAGCCCGAGAAAATGCGCCGCCGCGGCATGGTTTGCCTTTTGCGCCAGCACCTGCCGGTAAAGCGTCTCGGCTTCCTGCCGGCGTCCTGCCTGGTGCAGCTGCAGCGCCTGCTGCACGTACTGGTCGAGCCCCAGGGGCGGCTGCCCGCCTGAGCCGTAACGTGCGCCTGCCGGTTGTCTTGGATTTCTGTTGATGGGAAACCTGCCGTGTTGTCTGCCTGCCGCGATCTAGGCCATCGCTGCGGCGCGTGCAAGAGCAGGCGGCGGTCGCTACGAAGCGAATCCCCCGGACCGGCGGCCTAGCGGAAGTCGGCCGGCGTCAGCACATACACGGTCTTGCGGCCATACGAGTAGGCCTTGCGCGCAGCATCGTGGATCGACGAACGCTGCGCATCGAAAGCGCTGAGATATTCGGCTTCGGTTCCGCTTGCAGCCGGGCTTGCAGCCGAAAGTGCCGCAACCTCGACGAAGAACGGGACTTCGGCCATGCCGTCATGGCCCACGAAACGAATGCGCTTAGCCGCCGCGTCATAGGAGCGGCTGGGATTGGGGAAATTCAGTGTCATCGCCGCGCGTCAAATCAGGCGGTTGCTTTCGGCAAGCTGGCGCGCCCGCCGCGCCGTGCCGTCTGTGTCGGCAATCCTTCGCCTTGCCGCCTCGTCGCTTCTTATCGTGAGGCGCGGCGACATGACCTTTGTCGGCTTGACGACAGGATTGACAACAACTGTCGGGACATCCGGTGTTCTTGCGGAATTCATGACTCTATTCCCTTCATACCTAAATAAACACAAATGCCGGAGGAATTCTTCCGGAACTTCTTCAAACAATTTTTGGTGCCCCGGGGGGATCGTATCATCGTTTCGCAAATAACCATAGAAGAGTAATTTTACGCTGGTAGGGGCAAGAAGCCGGAATCTTCTTGAATACGCCGCATTTTCAGACTATTGGTATGGAACCGTTTTTGGGCCATACTTGGCCCCTCGCGGCGTCAGGGGTTCTCGGCCCGCCAAACTCATTCCAGATCGCCGACACCCGGTACCGCAATCCAGGCCCCGTTTTCGGGGCCAGGCCGGAAAGAACTTCAAGGCACAAGAATGTCTGCCCGCACCACTCATTCCATCGCGCATTTCGCGGCACCTTTCGTGCTTGGCGGGCTGGATGGCGTGCAGCCGGCCGGCGACTATGACATCGACCACGACGAGGAACTGATCGACGGCATGTCGTGGCTTGCCTGGCGCCGCGTCGCCACTTTCATCCATCTGCCGGCAAGGACGGTGAAAAGCCCGACCAGCCAGCTTGTCGCCGTCGACCACGCCGAACTCGAAGCAGCGCTTCGGCACGACCAGGAGAATGTCACATGATCCGCTTCCAGCAGAGTGCGCGGCGCACGGACACGCCGGCGCATATCTTCACCGTCGGCCAGACCGTCCGCATGAAGAGCCGCATCGGCCTTGCCCAAAAGACCGCAGAGCTGTTCCAGATCAAGAGCCGGCTGCCGGTCAAGGACGGCTCGCCGCAATATCGCATTCGTAGCGAGCAGGAGACGTATGAGCGGGTCACCACGGAAGACAATCTCGAACCGGTCGACAACCCGGCCGGCTGACCGATAGCAACATCCACATTACCACCCACGCACGACGGATCAGAAATGGCCAAGGGTCAACAGCGCAGCAACCGCGAGACACGCAAGCCCAAGAAGGACAAGGTGGCTGCAAAGCCGGCCTCGCCCTTCGGCTCAGCGGTCAAGCAGGCGGAGACCGGTATGAAACCCAAGTCCAAGGGCTAGGGTTCGATCGCACGACAATCTGCTGGAGGCGTGCTTGAACTTCATAATCGAGTTCTACCGCTCGCGCGATGCCGACGAAGCGACACTCGATCGAGTGTCGCTGGAGGCGCCGAACCTGCGCGCCGCCCTGCAAGGCGCCGCCACGCTGCTTCACACGCTGATGATGCCGCAGATCCCCGATCGCCTGCGCATCTCCAACGAGGACGGCGCCGAGCTCTACGCCGGCCCCGCCGATGGTGCCTATCCGGCCGAACTGTGAGGCCGGTGCGCTAGCACGGCCCGTCATCGACGACGCGATAATCCGCCGCGCGGGCCTCGCATTCATTGGGGAATGTGCGCAGTTCGCCATGGCGACGGGCACAGACCGGGCGGTATTCGCGGGTGCAGAATGTCTGCTCCTCGCCGCCGCCACCACCGCCACGGCACTCCCCTTCACGGATGATGCGGTATCCGGCCCGTTCAGCAAGGCAGGCATTGGCGAAGGTCTGGCGGTCGCCGCCGCGTCGGGCGCAGACCGGGTCATATTGCTTGGTGCAGAATTGCGGCTCCGGCCTTGGCGGGCGCGGCCCCGGCCCCTCATCGACCACGACGGTGCAGGCCGCAAGAATTGCCGACAGGAACAAGATGGAAAAACCCTGCCGCGAGAAGATTGCCGCAAGAAACCGCATGAATATTTCCTCCCTCGAAACTCCCGCCCCCGCATAAATCGCGCCTGCGTCGGCCGATCTTCGTCAATCTCGCCATTCTGCTGCCGAATGCAACCCCGTTTGCAGCCTGGCGGCATGCAAACCAGGGCGGCCTGCCGGCGCAAACCCAAAAACGGCACAGGCCTCGCTTGCTGGACCATGCCTGGGTGGCTTCTGGCCGATGACCGCGCGAAGAACCGGAACTATCGGTGCGATGCGTCGGGATGTGCCCATTTGGGCGGCCCGCGGCTCTATCTTGCAAGCATCACGTTTCCGTGCGATAAATTTTGTGTTCGGGCATTTGCGACCCGGAGAGCGGAACGTTTTGGACGACCTTTCCCCGATACTGTGAATCTCTGACAGCCCCGTTTTCGGCGGGGGGTTTTACCATGCGCCAATGCATGACTGCCGAAGCAACCACCGGGACTTGCCCACGGCGCCAGGCGGCGGGCGGAACCACCAAGACTGACACGGGTGAAGGAGTTTCCCCAATGGCCCAGACCGGCACCGTTAAATTCTTCAACGCTACCAAAGGCTTCGGCTTCATCACGCCCGATGGCGGCGCCAAGGATGTGTTCGTCCACATCTCGGCGATCGAGGCTTCCGGGCTGCGCACGCTCGTCGACGGTCAGAAGGTCACCTTCGATGTCGAGCCCGACCGTATGGGCAAGGGTCCGAAAGCGGTCAATCTCCGCGCCGCCTGATCCACGGCGTGCCGCGCGTCCTTCCGGGGTGTGAGGATGCTGCAAGGCTTTGGAGTGAATTTGAATTTTATAAAGGCGCGGCGGTTTTCGTCGCGCCTTTTGTGTTCTGGGATGCTTGCAGGCGCCCGCAAAACTTTCTCTTGCCGATAGCACTAAAATAAAGGACAAATTTCCGTCCGGGCATTTGCCGGCCCGAGACTGGACTTGTGGGATCAAAGGAGCTTCCCATGCCGCAGACCGGCACCGTCAAATTCTTCAATCATGCCAAGGGCTTCGGCTTCATCACGCCGGACGACGGGGCAAAGGATGTCTTCGTCCATATTTCGGCCGTGCAGGCGTCGGGTCTTTCCGGTCTTGAGGATGGGCAGAAAGTGACATTCGACACCGAGCCGGACAAGCGCGGCAAGGGTCCGAAAGCCGTCAACCTGTCGATCGGCTGAACCAGTCCTGGACAGAATGGACGCAGGCCGTTTGGCCTGCGGTTTTCGCCGCACGCGTCGAACCGCCAGTCAACTTTCGTTCAGCCCCCGTTCAGCCACGGTCCCATATTAATCTTCGCTAAAGCCGGACCGCATCCCCCCGAAACGACCCGGGCCGGCACGAAGGAGACCGACATGAACCGGATTTTCAAGACTGCCATCCTGTCCGCCGCGGTCGTTGCGACCACGCTTGCGACCTTGCCTGCGGCCAGTGCCGACGAATGGCGCCATCACCGCCGTCACCACGGCAACGGCGACGCCGTTGCGGCCGGCGTCCTCGGGCTTGCGGCCGGTGCCCTCATCGGCGGTGCGCTCGCCAGCCCGCAGCCCCGCTATTACGACCCGGCCTATGATGATGAATACTACCGGCCTGCCCCGGTCCGCCGTTACTACATGCAACCGCGAGTGGCCTATGCCGAAAGCTATGCGGAGCCGTGGACCCGTGGCTGGTACGAATACTGCTCGGACCGCTACCGAACCTTCAACGCCCGCACCGGCACGTTCACCGGCTATGACGGGGAACAGCATTTCTGCACCGCCAATTAACTGAGACAGTTTCCCGTCTGGAAAAGCGCGGTCGCACAGGCCGCGTTTTTTTGTTTCCGGCAAGCGGTTTCAGAGCAGGAACGGATTGCTCCGCCGCTCGTCGCCAAAGCGGCCGCCGGGACCATGGCCGCAGATGAAGCCGATGTCGTCGCCCAACGGCAAAAGCTTCTCCTTGATCGAGGCGATCAGCGCGGCGTGGTCGCCGCCCGGCAGGTCGGTGCGGCCGACCGAGCCGCGGAACAGCACGTCGCCGACATGGGCGAACTTCGCGGCCCGATTATAGTAGACGACGTGGCCGGGCGCGTGGCCCGGACAATGGAACACCTCAAACACATGTGAGCCAAACGAAACGGTCTCGCCTTCGGCAAGAAACCGGTCGGGGACACAGTTGCGCACGGGATCGGTGATGCCGTAGCGCTTCGCCTGGGCCTCAAGATTGGCGAGCAGCGGCCGGTCGGCGGCATGCGGGCCGATGATCTCGATGCCGAGTGCCTCCTTCAGCTCCATGGCGCCGCCGGCATGGTCGATATGGCCATGCGTGATCCAGATCGCCTCGGCAGTGATCGCATTGTCCTTGAGCGCCGCCAGCACCTTGTCGATGTCGCCGCCCGGATCGACGACGACGCCGCTCTTGTCGTCCATGTCGAAGAGGATGGTGCAGTTCTGCTGGAACGGCGTGACCGGCACGATGCTGGCGTTGAGCTTGCCCATATTTGTCCTTTCACTCTGTCGGAGCGCTGTGCGTCCCCTCGGACGCACCAGGAATGCTCTAACCTTGCATCAGGCCTGATGTAGAGACACACGCGAACGGCGTCCACCACCCTCACAAACGGCAGAAGACAAACGACAAAAATCAAAACGGCACAAAAGAAATGGGCGGCCGAAGCCGCCCATTTGGAAAACCTGAAACGTCGAAACTTATTTCTTCATCGCGTTCATGACCGCACCGATGATGCCGGTCAAGATAGCGCCGCCACCGGCACCGCCAATGATGTTTGGAATATTCAACGCGCTGCCGGCCCCTGCCGCCGTAGCGGCTGCTGACGGATCGACCGCGCCACCACCCAGCAGACTGTTGAGAATAGCCGCACCGCCGACACCGCCAACGGCGCCGCCCAGGATTTTGGGAAGCTGACCTATCGCCGCCGTTTTGAGCGCCGCGCCCACCGCCTGACCACCGATGACACCCGTAATCACCTGAATAATGATCGGAAGAAGCGTGTTCATGTCCATATTTCCAGTCCCTCCATAGCTGCCAGCCTCCCGGGCCGACGCCATCATGAGACGCCGAATTGCATGAAAGTCAAATGCAGAAGTGCTTAAATAAAAGGGGCGGCCTGAAAACCGCCCCTACTAGTTAAAAAAGCTGTGACTTTCGTTATTCTGCGGCGATCGCATGCTTGGGCTGAACGGCCGCAGAATAGTCATTCATCAGCGTCTTGGCGATCTCACCGACCTCGAATCGGTACGGACCGATCTCCGAAACCGGCGTCACCTCGGCCGCCGTCCCGGTGAGGAAGCACTGCTGGAAGCCTTCAAGCTCTTCCGGCATGATGGCGCGCTCGATCACCTCCAAACCGCGGTCCATGGCAAGGCCGATGACCGTGCGGCGGGTGATGCCGTCGAGGAAGCAATCGGGTTTGGGCGTGTGGATCCTGCCGTCTTTTACGAAGAAGATGTTGGCGCCTGTCGCTTCCGCCACCTGGCCACGCCAGTCGAGCATCATGGCGTCGGCATAGCCCTTGGCCTCGGCGGCATGCTTGGACATGGTGCAGATCATGTAGAGGCCGGCCGCCTTCGATTTCGACGGTGCGGTGCGCGGATCGGGGCGGCGCCATTCGGCCATGTCGAGGCGGATGCCCTTCAGCTTCTGCGCCGGGTCGAAATAGCTCGGCCACTGCCAGATGGCGATGGCGCAGTTGATCCGGCTGTTCTGCGCCGAAACGCCCATCTGTTCGCTGCCGCGCCACGCGATCGGCCGGACATAGGCGTCCTGGAGACCTTGCTTCTTCAACAGCGTGCGGCAGGCGTCGTCGATCTCGGCGACCGAATAGGGTATCTTGAAGCCAAGCAGGCGCGCCGATTCATGCAGGCGCTCCGTGTGGTCGGTCAGCTTGAAAATCTCGCCGCCATAGGCGCGCTCGCCCTCGAATACCGCGCTGGCGTAGTGCAGTCCGTGGGTCAAGACGTGGATCTTGGCGTCGACCCATTTGACGAATTGGCCGTTCATCCAGATAAAGCCGTCCAGTTGGTCGAAGGGAACGGATGCCATGGTAACCTCCCGCGGGCGGCAGCCCGCACATCATTGTGTCGTTACGTGTTTCGTCTCGGCCGCTCCGGGCGGCCATTGTCTCAAAGCGTAGGCGGATATTTAAGGTCTGGCAAACTCAGGAAGTTCCGGAAAAAAGGGGTTCGCTTGCCTTTTCGTTCGCAATCCGCCGAAAAGCTTGCCAAAAATTACCATCGCGCGGAAAATACGTCAATAGTGCTGACATAATTTCCTGCTTCACACGGAGAAAAGATGACGAGCCACGCAGCCGCAGAGCCGATCAGGACGGCGATCACCGACGAGGACGGCATCGATTTCGCCATCATCGAGTTGTTCTTCTTCGCCTATCGCGACTTTACCTCCGATCCGGACCAGATCCTGGCCGACTATGGTTTTGGCCGTGCCCATCACCGGGTGCTGCATTTCGTCAATCGCAGGCCCGGCCTGACGGTCGCCGAACTCCTCGACGTGCTCAAGATCACCAAGCAGAGCCTGGCGCGCGTGCTCAAGCAATTGATCGACACCGACCATATCGTGCAATTGCAGGGCCCGCGCGACCGCCGTCAGCGCGAACTCTACCCGACCGCCAAGGGCCGTGCCCTGGCGCTGGCGCTGGCGCGGCCACAGTCGCGCCGCATCCATGCTGCATTGGAAGATTCCGGAGCCACCGAACGCGCCGTTATCGAACGGTTCCTGGAAGCGATGGTCAATCCGGAACTAAGGGCGCAGATCGACATTGTGCCCGCAAAGATGTCAGGGAAAAGCCATGGAGACCATTGAGAGGGTTGATCATCCGACAGCGCCGGAAGACGATGCGCCGCATCTGCTGGTGGTCGATGACGACACCCGTATCCGCAATCTTCTGAAACAATATCTGACCGAAAACGGTTTTCGCGTCACCGTCGCCGGAAATTCCGGCGAGGCGCGGCGCAAGCTCGCCGGCCTCGATTTCGATCTGATCGTGCTCGACGTCATGATGCCGGGTGAAAGCGGCGTCGACCTCACCAAGGCGCTGCGGGCGGAGAAAAACGTCCCAATCCTGATGCTCACCGCGCTATCCGAAACCGACAGCCGGATCACCGGGCTCGAGGCCGGCGCCGACGACTATCTGCCAAAACCGTTCGACCCGCGCGAGCTGATCCTGCGCATCAACAATATCCTGCGCCGCGGCGGCCCCGTGACGACGCCCAAGGTCGAACAGCTGGTCTTCGGCCCCTATACCTTCCAGATTGCCAGGCGTGAGCTGAAGCGCGGCGGCGAGGCGCTCAAGCTGACGGACCGCGAGCAGGAGATCCTGGCGATCTTCGCTGCGCGTGCCGGCGAGACGATACCGAGACATGAGCTTGTCGGCGACGAGTCCGAGGTAGGCGAGCGCACGATCGACGTCCAGATCAACCGGCTGCGCCGCAAGATCGAACGCGATCCATCCAATCCGGTCTGGCTGCAGACCGTGCGCGGTATTGGGTATCGGCTCAGCGTGGAATAGAATGCCGCCGACAGCGGTCATTTGGCGGGCCGCGGGTGAGCAAAAAGACGAATGGCGACCACGCAACTCGAACGGCCGGGAGATGGCGGCTTCAGCGCTCGCACGACGCGGGCGCTGAAGGCCGTGCCGCGCGCCTGGAACCGATTCTGGCGCCTGGTTTCGCTTTACATGCCGAAGCGGCTCTATGCTCGCTCGCTGATCATCGTCATCGCGCCGATGATCATGCTGCAGTCGGTCGTCGCCTTTGTCTTCATGGAACGCCATTGGCAGACCGTGACGCAGCGCCTGTCGCAGGCCACGGTGCGCGACATCGCCGCGATCATCGACCTGATAGAGACCTATCCGCACGACGCCGACTACGCCAACGTCATCCGTATCGCCCAGGATCGCATGCAGCTGAAGGTCGACCTCTTGCCGCCCGACCCGCTGCCGCCACCCGGGCCAAAGCCGTTCTTCTCGATCCTCGACGAGATCCTTTCGTCCGAGATCACCCGCCAGATCAACCGTCCATTCTGGATCGATACGGTCGGCAATTCCAATATCGTCGAGGTCCGCGTCCAGCTCGAAAACAAGGTGCTGCGGGTCTTTGTGCGCCGCAGCCAGGCCTATGCGTCGAACACCCATATTTTCCTGATCTGGATGGTCGGCACCTCGTTGGTGCTGCTGATGATCGCCATTCCCTTCCTGCGCAACCAGATCCGGCCGATTCTGACGCTGGCCGAGGCGGCCGAGAGCTTCGGCAAAGGCCGGCCGATGCCGCGCGATTTTCGCCCGCGCGGCGCCGAGGAAGTCCGCCGCGCCGGCTTTGCCTTCATCCAGATGCGCGAACGCATCGAACGCCAGCTCGAGCAGCGCACCGCCATGCTGAGCGGCGTCAGCCACGATCTGAGGACCATCCTCACCCGCTTCAAGCTGCAATTGGCGCTGGCCGGGACCAAGGCGGCCGACACCCAGGCACTCGACCAGGACATCGACGACATGCAGTCGATGCTGGAAGGCTATCTTGCCTTTGCACGCGGCGAAGCATCGGAAGACGCCGGTCGGTTCGATCTCGAGGCCTTCTTCGACAAGCTTCGGGAGGAAGCCGCGCTGCGCAAGCGCAAGCTGTCGACCGTGCTTGCCGGCGATCCGCATGTGCATGTTCGCCCCAATGCCTTTGCCCGGCTGCTGTCCAACGTCGTCGGCAATGCATTCCGCTACGCCAAGACGGTGGAGATCAACGCCAATCATGGCCGTGGCTCACTGCTCGTCACCATCGACGATGATGGTCCGGGCATTCCGCCCGAAAAGCGGGAGGAGGTGTTCAAGCCTTTCGTGCGGTTGGACGAGGCCCGCAACCTCGACGCCAGCGGCACCGGCCTTGGCCTTTCCATCGCACGTGACATTGCCCGCAGCCATGGCGGCGACATCGTCCTGGAACGCAGCCCGCTCGGCGGCCTGCGGGCGGTGATCAAGGTCCCGGCTTGACGGGAGGGAGGCCCGACCTTCATCCGCCCGTCATGAAACCATGGTGAAGAGCGCCAATGAAGCGCGCGATCCTGATCGATTCGGCCCTGCGGCCTCATTTCGACCCCGCGCCTGCCCGGGTGCGTTGGTGCGAGGCCAGAGCGGCGACGTGGTCGCCGTTCAGGCATCGCGGCAATGCAATCAAGCTTTCCGCCAAAGGACCGCCATGCGCATCCTGATGGTCACCGATGCCTGGCGGCCGCAAGTCAACGGCGTCGTCCACACGCTGGAGCGCCTCTCGGAGACCCTGAAATCCTTCGACGTCGAGACGGCCTTCCTGACGCCGAACATCTTTCGCACTCTGCCGCTGCCGACCTATCCGGACATCAGGCTGGCGCTGACGACGCCGCACCGCGTGGCACAGCTGATCGAGGCACGCAAGGCGGACCACATCCATATCGTCACCGAAGGACCGCTCGGCGTTATGGCGCGGCGCTACTGCCGCAACGCCGGTCGTCCGTTCACGACCAGCTATCACACACGTTTTCCGGAATATCTGAGCGCGCGCCTGCCCGTGCCGGAAGCATGGGCCTATCGCTGGCTGCGCGATTTCCATAATTCAGGACAGGGCACGCTGGTCGCCACCCAGTCGCTTGCCGACGATCTTGCGTCACGCGGCTTCACCAAGCTCCGGCCATGGACGCGCGGCGTCGACACGGATCATTTTCGGCCGGACAAAAGAAAGAACCTGGGATTTCCGGGACCGATCTTCCTCTGCGTCGGCCGCGTCGCGATCGAAAAGAACCTGCCGGCCTTCCTCGACCTGGACCTGCCCGGCAGCAAGGTGGTCGTCGGCGAAGGGCCGGAATTGGCGAAGCTGAAGGCCAGATATCCCGATGCCCATTTCCTCGGTCATCGCCCGAACGACGAACTGGCCGAGATCTACGCCTCGGCCGATGCTTTCGTCTTCCCCAGCCGCACCGACACATTCGGCAACGTCATCATCGAGGCGCTGGCCAGTGGCACGCCTGTTGCAGCCTATCCCGTCACCGGGCCGATCGATATTGTGGGTGACGGCATCGGCGGCGCGGTATCAGACGACCTGCGGCAAGCGGCGCTCGCCGCGCTTCATGTCGACCGCGCCGAGGCGCGGCAACGCGCGATGCGCTACAGCTGGAAGGCCTGCGCGGAAATGTTCATGGAAACGGTCGAAGAGGCGCTGGGTACCACGCGCAAACTGGCCGCCTGAGCAAAGCGCAGTTAGAACAATCTGCCGCCGTCGGGCACCCTGCGCTCGATTGCCCCAAGCACGACGGCGCCCTCTTCATCGGGAAAGCCGAGCGTCAGCACCTCCGATATGAACGGTCCGATCTGACGCGGCGGGAAATTGACCACCGCGAACACCTGCCGGCCGATCAGGCTTTCGGGCGTATAGTATTTCGTGATCTGAGCCGAGGATTTCTTCACCCCAATCATGGGGCCGAAATCGATCTTGAGCTTGATCGCCGGCTTGCGCGCCTCGGGAAAAGGCTCGGCCTCGACGATCGTGCCGGCGCGGATGTCGACGCGGTCGAAATCGGCAAAGCTGATCTCGGGTTTTCGCGCGTTGCTCGAACTCATCGACGGTCAGGCGTTTCCGTAGGTTTCGAACAGCACGCCGGCCAGCGCGTCCTTGGCCGAAGTCCCCGACCAGACGACGAACTGGAATGCCTGGAAATAGCATTCGCAGGCTTCCAGCGCCGACGACAGCAGCACCTCGACCTGCTGGCTCGACGGCTCGACCCCACCGGCCAGCAGCAGCGACTGGCGGAACATGATCGCGCCTTCCTGCTCCCAGAGATCGAAATGCCCAAACAGCATCTGCTCGTTGATCAGCGAAAGCAGCCGCATAACCTCGAGCGCGCGCGCCTCCGGGACCTTGATGTCGAAAGCGCAGGCCAGGTGCAGCGCCTCGTAGTCCTCCATCCAGGAGAATGACACGTGGTAGTCGGTCCAGCTTCCGGCAACCGAGATCGAGATCTCGTCGTCGCCGGCCCGCTCGAAGGACCAGTCGTTGTTGTGGGCCACCTGCTCGATAACATCCACCGGGTGGATTTCGCGGGAGAATTCGAGTTCGAGAAGTTCCATGAAATGCTTCCTGTCGTTCTGGGAGCGCCACCACACGCTCCGCGGGAGAGGCACACTCGAACAATTCTGTCTAGAACTCGGACGGCCAGGACTTCGTCAACGCAAAGACCCCGGACCGGACCCCACCGCCCGGCGCATGACCCTGCTCCGAATCATGCAACAAATTCAGTCTATTGATCGGGAGTCGCGTGACCAGCCCAATTTTTCGCACTGCGTCATTCGCATGTGGAAAGGCGCTGTCATAAAGATTCACGCAGTACCGGTAAGCGATTCACGACAAAGCGCTTTTTGCGATCCGGCTTTGTGGAAAAGTTTAACGATTTATTTTTGATTATTTTCTGGCGCGCGGCTTTGCTGCAGCCGCAGGCGCCGCCTGACCGGTCATTTCGGCAAGCTTGGCCTCGAGCGTTTCGATGCGAGCAGCGAGGCGGGTGTTTTCTTCCCTGGCCTTCGCCGCCATGTCGCGGGCGGCCTCGAATTCTTCGCGCTGCACCACGTCCATGGAGTTGAGGATCCGCTCCGCCTGGCCCCTGAAGGCGGTCTCCATTTCGCGTCGCACGCCTTGCGCGGCACCGGCTGCGTCGGTCATCAGTTTGGCGAATTCATCGAGAATGCGGTTCGGTCCGGTCGCCATGGCAAATCCTCGCTTGGTTGAATTGACGTAGTGGCGCACGGCGCGAAATGCAAGAACGTTGATGCCCCCGGGTGGCATCGGCCGTCCATGCAATTTGGTCCGTTGAGCTACTGGTGCGCCGGGCCAATAACTATTATTATCGCGCTAGACCCATTAGGAACATTGTCATGGCCATCAGCGCGGATTTGGGCAACCGTTTGGAGGATGTCGTGAACCAGCTTGTCAGCACCGGCCGCTATAATTCGAAGAGCGAAGTGCTGCGCGAAGGCGTTCGCCTTGTGGAAGAGAGAGAAAAGCGCCTCGCCGCGCTTGACGCGGCACTTGCCAAAGGTGTCAGCGATGCCGACGCGGGGCGGGTGAAGCCTGCCGAAGATGTGCTTGACCGACTGGAGGCCAAATACAAGGCGATGACCGGCAGGTGAAGCGACTGATCTTCACCAGCCAGGCTGAGACAGACCTTGAAGTCATCGGCGACTACATCGCGCTCGACAGCCCGTTTCGCGCTATGACATTCATTCAGGAATTGCGTGGCAGCTGCATGGAGTTGCGGACAATGCCGGAGCGTAACCCGTTGTTGGAACGATATCGGTCCTCAGGCATTCGTCGCCGTATTCATGGCAGCTATCTGATCTTTTATCGCGTCAAGGCCGATACAGTGGAGATACTGCACATCCTCCACAGCGCGATGGACTACGGAGCCATTCTATTTCCGGAGACTTGACGGAGCGATGCCGGGGGGAACAGCATGCGCGCCGCCTTGACCCTGCCAAAACCCTGCCGCATGGTCCGCGCCCGAACGTGGTCGGAACCGGGAGACCCTGTTGAGCGAATATTTGCTGCCGCTGGCCGCCCTGCCCTTTCCCAACATCGATCCGGTCATCATCCGGATCGGACCGTTGGCGGTGCATTGGTACGGCGTCGGCTACATCGTCGGCATTCTGTTCGCCTGGTGGTATGCCAAGCGCCTCGTCACCAACCCAAAACTCTGGCCTGATGGCATCCTGCCGATGAAGCCCGTCGACCTCGACGACTTCATCGTCTGGGCGGCTATCGGTGTGGTGCTCGGCGGGCGCACCGGCTACGTGTTGTTCTACGACCTGCCTCGTTACATCGCCAATCCGCTCGATATTGTCGCCGTCTGGCAGGGCGGCATGTCGTTTCATGGCGGCCTGCTCGGCGTCATTGTCGCCATGACGCTGTTTTCTCGATCGCGCGGCATCCGCACATGGTCGCTGTTTGACGTTGTTGCCGCCGGCGTGCCGGTGGGGCTTGGCCTCGTTCGCCTGGCGAATTTCGTCAATGCCGAACTCTGGGGCCGCGTTACCGATGTGCCATGGGGCGTCGTCTTTTGTAACAACCGCATTCTCCAGGCCGGTCAGTGCTTGGCCGGCACCGATCCACGCCATCCGAGCCAGATCTACGAGGCGCTGCTCGAAGGCTTGGTGTTGTTCCTGGTCCTGCGCTTCCTCACCCATTCGCGGCTCAAGCTGAAGACGCCGCGCTTCGTCGGCGGCGCCTTCATCGCGGGTTATGGTCTTTCACGCATCTTCGTCGAATTCTTCCGCGAGCCCGACCAGCAGCTCGGCTATCTCCTCGGCACGAACTGGCTGACCATGGGCATGGTGCTGTCGCTGCCGATGCTGCTTGCCGGGATCTGGGCGATGGCGACGGCCAAGCCGGTGACGCAACCGCAACCGGCATGACGCGGCTAAAAACCCGCATCGCCGAGCTGATCGGTGCGGTAGGACCGATCCCGGTCAGCGAGTACATGGCACTCTGCCTGTTTGATCCGCAGGACGGCTATTATACGACGCGCGAGCCGTTCGGCGCTGCCGGCGACTTCGTCACCGCGCCGGAAATCAGCCAGATGTTCGGCGAACTTATCGCTGTCTGGCTTTACCAGGCATGGCTGGCGGTTGGCCGGCCGATGCCGGTCGCCATCGCCGAAATCGGTCCCGGCCGTGGCACGCTGATGAGAGACATGCAGCGCACGCTGTCGCGGCTCGATCCGGCGCTCACCGCCAGTGCGTCCTTTGCCATGATCGAAACCAGCCCGCGGTTGGCCGAGATCCAGAAACGGACGCTTGCCGGGACGGCGGCGACGGTCGCCTGGCACGAGACCATCGACACGCTGCCGCGGACGCCGCTTCTGATTGTCGGCAACGAGCTGTTCGATGCGGTGCCCATCCGCCAGTTCGTCCGCGCCGGGGCCGGCTGGCGCGAACGGATGATCGGTCTCGACGACGCGAACGGGCTGCGCTTTTTTGCCGGCGCCGGCTCTGTCGACCCAATGCTGCTGCCGGATGATGCTGAGAATGCGCCGCAAGGCGCGATCGTCGAGATGGCGCCGGCCCGAGCCGCCCTGATGGCGGCTATTGCCGAGCGACTTGCCGGATTTGGCGGCGCCGGCCTGTTTCTCGACTACGGCTATCTCCAGCCCGGTATCGGCGACACCTTGCAGGCCTTGCGCAAGCACGATCACGAAGACGTGCTGGCCAATCCGGGGGAGGCCGATCTCACCGCCCATGTCGATTTCGCTGCCCTGGCGGCAACCGTTCGGGCACACGGCCTCGATGCCCACCTCTCCACGCAAGGTGAATTCCTGCTCAAGATGGGGCTTCTCGAACGAGCCGGCCGGCTCGGCGCCAATGCCGATGAGGCAGCTCGCGAAAAGGTCGCGGCCGACGTCGAGCGCCTCGCCGGTCCACAGTCCATGGGCGAGCTCTTCAAGGTGCTTGCCATCCTCCCGGCTGAGATTGCCGTTCCGCCGTTCGCAGGCACGGATTGACTTTTCGCTGCCGCCTCTCCCACTCTCCGACTAGCGCCCGCCTTCAACTGCGCCAGCCTTCAACTGCGCCCGCCTTCAACTCGCTTGACGAAATCGCCCATACGGACAACAAAGCCGCCATGCTGAATCAGACCAAACCGGATCCCGTTCGGTCGCCCTTGCTGGAGACGGCGCAAGGCATCCGCCACGCCTACTTCACCCGCGTCGGCGGCATCTCCAGCGGCATCTACCGGGGCCTCAACATCGGCACCGGATCAAGCGACGACCAGACGCTGGTGCGCGAGAATCGTCGCCGCGTCGCCGAATGGATGGGCGTGCCTGCAAGCCATCTGCTGACCGCTCATCAGGTTCATTCGCCGGACGTCGTCATCGCCAGGGAGCCTTTTGCCGGCGAGCGTCCCAAGGCTGACGCCATCGTCACCGACCGGCCGGGCATTGCCGTCGGTGCCTCGACCGCCGATTGCGGACCGGTCCTCTTCGCCGACGCCGAGGCGCGCATTATCGGAGCCGCCCATGCCGGCTGGAAAGGCGCTTTCACCGGGGTGCTGGAAAACACCATTGCGGCGATGGAAGGCCTCGGCGCCCGGCGCGAGCGCATCGTCGCGGTGCTCGGTCCTTCCATCGGCCCACAGAATTACGAAGTCGGGCCGGAATTCGCCACCCGCTTCGTCGACGCCGATGCCGGCAATGCCCGCTATTTCGCTCCCTCCGCAAATGCCGGACACGCGATGTTCGATCTCAACCGCTACACGGTCGACCGGCTGACCAAGGCTGGCGTCAACGCCGAAGGGCTCGACCGCTGCACCTATGCCGAGGAAGAGCTTTTCTACTCCTATCGGCGCAGCACGCATCGCAACGAGCCCGACTACGGGCGGCAGGTTTCGGCAATCGTTTTGGAGACTGACTGATGGCGCTGCATTTCGAACGCTCGGAATTTGACGCACGGCGCGATCGACTGATGATCGAGATCGCCGAAAAGAAGCTCGACGCCGTCCTGCTGTTTGCGCAGGAAAGCATGTATTGGCTAACCGGCTACGACACATTCGGCTTCTGCTTTTTCCAATGCCTGGTGGTCAAGGCCGACGGCTCGATGGTGCTGCTGACGCGTTCGGCCGATTTGCGCCAGGCGCGCCACACCTCGATTATCGACAATATCGTTTTGTGGACGGATCGCAACGGCGCCAATCCGGCGGTCGACCTGCGCAATTTGCTCAACGAGCTTGACCTGCTCGGCGCCCGCATCGGCGTCGAATACGACACCCACGGCCTGACGGCATATAATGGCCGGCGCCTCGACGAGCAGTTGCAGACCTTCGGCCAGATCGCAGATGCCTCCGGTATTGTCAGCCGGCTGCGGCTGTTCAAGAGCCCGGCCGAAATCGCCAAGGCGGAAAAAGCCGCAAATCTGGCCGACGACGCGCTGGACGCAGCACTGCCGCTGATCAAGCAGGGCGGCGATGAGGCGCTGATCCTCGCCGCCATGCAAGGCGCGATCTTTGCCGGCGGCGGCGATTATCCGGCCAACGAGTTCATCATCGGCTCCGGCGTCGACGCCCTGCTCTGCCGCTACAAGGCCGGTCGCCGCAAGCTCACCAAGAACGACCAGCTGACGCTCGAATGGGCCGGTGTCTTCCACCATTACCATGCGGCAATGATGCGCACGGTGTTGACCGGCAAGGTATCGAAACGCCACCAGGAATTGTTCGATGCCGCCCGCGCCGCGCTACTTGCAGTCGAGAAGGCGATGACGCCCGGTAATACGTTCGGCGACGTGTTCGACGCCCATGCCCGCACGCTCGAAGCCCACAATTTGACCAAGCACCGGCTCAATGCCTGCGGCTATTCGCTCGGCGCCCGCTTCACCCCGTCCTGGATGGATATGCCGATGTTCTATCAGGGTAATCCCGAACCGATTGCGCCGAACATGACGCTGTTCGCCCATATGATCATCATGGACTCCGAAACCGAAACCGCGATGACGCTTGGCCGCACCTATCTGACGACCGAATCCCAGCCGAAGCCGCTGTCCCGCCATGATCTCGACTTGATCGTGCAGTGAATCCATAATGGAAAGAGTGTGAGAGGCGTTCGTCGCCAAGGAGTTTTCAGGCTAATGAGACGATCGCATGTGACGACCGTGTCATTGCTCGCGGCGCTGGCGCTGGCAGCCTGCACCAATGCGAAGGACGTTCTCGAACCCTCGGCCATCGCCCCGCAATCGACGCAGTCGCTGCCCGGAGCCGGAGGTGCCGCAACGCCCCCGTCAACTCCGGCGCAGCCTGCCGGCACCGCGCAAACTGCAGATACAGCGCAGCCTCCCGCTGCAGCAGCCGTGCCGCCCGCCAAAAGCGCGGCTGCCATTGCACGGACCCGGCTGCAGGTGGCGCCGATCGTCGGCGCCTCGGTAGAGGCCGCGACACCGCTGACCGCCGAGCTTCAGACACGCGCCAAGCAGCGCGGCATCACCTTGGCCGGCAGCACCGACCAGACCCCAACGCATGTACTCAAGGGCTATTTCTCGACAATGACGGAAGGCAAGGACACCACCGTCATCTACGTCTGGGACATCTATGACCCGGCCGGCAACCGGCTGCATCGCATCAACGGCCAGCAGAAGGCGCCCTCTGTTGGCGGCGGCGAAGGCTGGGCGGCGGTCGCCCCGGCGACCATGCAGGCAATTGCCGACCAGACAATCGACCAGTTCGCCACCTGGCTTGGCGGCGGCGCCGGCTGACCTGGAGCGTGATTCCGAAAAGTGGAATCCGGTTTTCGGAAAAGAGCATGCTCAGACTGAAAGTTAGAAGCTATCCCGATTCCGTCGGCATGGAACTGGCTCTATCGCCGCATGCTCAAGCCGTAAGCGTTTATTGAGATTAGCCGGCGGATTCCCATTCACGACGCTTGCAATACCGGCGCGGGCCGCTAAAAGCCCGACTAAGAGGCTGGAGTGCTATCGGAGTCTCTCAATCCTTCGCCAGGAACGGTGCATGAAGCTCTTCGCGGGCAATTCCAACAGGGTGCTGGCAGAATCAGTCGCCCGCTACCTCAACATTCCGCTGGGCAAGGCCAGCGTCAGGCGCTTCGCCGACCAGGAAATCTTCGTCGAGATCCAGGAGAACGTGCGCGGCGAGGACGTCTTCATCCTGCAGTCCACCTCGTTCCCGACCAACGATCATCTGATGGAACTGCTCATCATGATCGACGCCTTCATGCGCTCTTCGGCCAAGCGCATCACTGCGGTTATTCCTTATTTCGGCTATGCCAGGCAGGATCGCCGTGCCTCGGGCCGCACACCGATCTCGGCCAAGCTGGTCGCCAACATGATCACGAGGGCGGGCGTCAACCGGGTGCTGACCCTGGATCTCCATGCCGGCCAGATTCAAGGCTTCTTCGACATCCCGACCGACAATCTGTTTTCCGTGCCGGTCATGGCCCGCGACGTAAAGGCGAAATACAAGCAGCTTGCCAATGTCATGGTGGTGTCGCCGGATGTCGGCGGCGTGGTCCGCGCCCGCGCGCTCGCCAAGCGCATCGACGCCCAGCTTGCCATCGTCGACAAGCGCCGCGAGCGCCCCGGCGAATCGGAAGTCATGAACGTCATCGGTGACGTGCGCGGCAAGGATTGCCTGCTGATCGACGACATCATCGATTCGGGCGGCACGCTGTGCAATGCGGCCGATGCGCTGCTTGCCGACGGCGCCACCAGTGTCACCGCCTATACTACCCATGGCGTTTTGTCCGGCGGCGCCATCGCCCGCATCGGCGCCTCGAAACTGCAGGAACTGGTCATCACCGATTCCATCCAGCCGACCCAGGCAGTGCTGGACGCCGCCAATATCCGCGTCATCTCCATCGCCGAATTGATGGGCGAGGCGATCTCGCGCACGGCGACCGAGGAATCGGTGTCGAGCCTGTTCGATTAATGCGTGTCGCGCAAAGTGCAGCGGTTTTGCGATAACGACATGCATAAAAGCAAGAACCCAAAGCGCGTCGCATGAGGCCGGTCGAACGCGACGCCCTTCAGGGCTGCGACTCAGGCCGAGCCGGACCGCTTATTCGTCGCACACCTTCGCCAGCATCACGGGCGCCCCGCATGTACCCGCGTGGCGAGGCTCCCAGCATGCGCTTGAACATGGTGATGAACGCCGGCACGCTGTCATAGCCGAGATCGAGCGCCACCCTCGTGATCGGCTCGCCGTCGGCCAGCCGTGGCAGCGCCGCGAACAGACAGGCCTGCTGACGCCAGGTCGACAGCGACAATCCGGTCTGGCGGTGGAACGCGCGGGTGAAAGAGCGGCGGCTCATGCCGACGATAGCGGCCCACTCGTCGATCGTCGCATGCGGTGACGGTGCCGAGACGAAGCGCCGGCACAGCGTCGCCAGCCTTGCATCGGACGGGAACGGAAGGCCGAGCGGCCGTTCCGGCAGGTTCGGGATTTCGTGCAGCAGGAGCTTCATGATCAGTCCGCCCCGCCCCTCCAGTTCGGCGCCTTGCGGCAGCTTTTCCGATTCCACGATCAGGCTGTGCATCAGGTCGGTGATGCCGACGACACGCAACCCGTCCGGCAGGCCGGGAATGGCCTCCGGCATCACATAGACGGAGCGCATGCTGACGTCGCCCAGCATCTCGACGGAATGCTCGGTGCCGGCGGGGATCCACATCGCGTGGTCCGGGGGCACCATCCAGCGCCCATGCCGCGTCGTCACCAGCACGACACCGACCAGCGCGTGCAGCAACTGGCTGCGGCTATGATGGTGCCGTGGCACATGGTAGCCGTCCGGATATTCGGTCGGCAGCGCCACTGCCGGCCCTACGGCCTGCTCCAGCCATTGCCAGCGACGCTCATGCAACAGCCCGAGATCAGCGTCGCCCGCTTTGAGCATTTCCCTGCCATGCGGCATCAGCTATGGCCCACTTGCGAAACTATTGGACCAAACCACGAAAGAAGTCGCGTGACAAGCAACGTATAAGGCAGCCGGCCCCATAAGACCGCGTGCGAAAGTGCCCGCCAAAAAGACCACGGAGCATGCCTTGACAGATACCACAGCAACCGCCGAGGGCGAGCCGGCAGCGGCCGGCCACATCTCGGCTCAGGCGACGGCCTTCACCGTCATCCTGGCGGTGAGCTTCTGCCATTGCGTCAACGACATCATGCAGTCGCTGCTGTCGGCAATCTATCCCTTGCTGAAGGACAATTACGGTCTCGATTTCTGGCAGATCGGCCTTTTGACTTTCACTTTCCAGGTGACGGCATCCTTGCTGCAGCCGGTGATCGGCATGATCACCGACAAGCGGCCGATGCCCTATTCGCTGCCCTACGGCATGGCCTCCTCGTTGATCGGGCTGGTCGTGCTGGCCTATGCCGGACATTACTCGCTGCTCCTCATCGGCGCCTCGCTGATCGGCATCGGCTCGGCGATCTTCCACCCGGAATCCTCGCGCATCGCCCGCTTCGCCTCCGGTGGCAGGTTCGGTCTTGCACAGTCGCTGTTCCAGGTCGGCGGCAATTTCGGCCAAGCCATGGGGCCGCTTCTGGCAGCCTTCATTGTCGTGCCCTTCGGCCAGACCAGCATCGCCTGGTTCGCCGGCGGCTCGCTGATCGGCATCATCGTGCTGTGGCAGGTCGGCGGCTGGTACAGCCGCCTGCGTGCCGCACAGGGCACCCGCAAGGCGGCAGGTCTCGTCTCGCCCTTCCCGCGCCGCAAGGTGATGGGAGCGCTGCTGGTGCTGACGCTGCTGGTACTGACCAAGAACGCCTATATTTCCAGCCTTGCCAGCTACTACACCTTCTATTCCATTCATAAGTTCGGTGTTTCGGTGCAGATGTCGCAAGTCATGCTGTTCCTGTTCCTCGGCGCCTCGGCCCTGGGCATCCTGCTCGGCGGCCCGTTCGGCGACCGCTACGGACAGAAGGCGATGATCTGGTTCTCGATCGTCGGCGTGCTGCCCTTCACCCTGGCGTTGCCCTACGCCAATTTCGAGTGGACAATGGTTCTCACCGTGCTGATCGGCCTGATCCTGTCCTCGGCCTTCTCGAACATCGTCGTCTTCGCGCAGGAACTGGTGCCCGGCCGGGTCGGCATGATCGCCGGCATCTTCTTCGGCTTCGCCTTCGGCATGGGCGGCATCGCGGCCGCCGTGCTTGGCGTCGTCGCCGACATGAACGGCATCGATTTCGTCTTCCAGGTCTGCTCCTACCTGCCCCTACTCGGACTGCTCACGGTTTTTCTTCCCAACATGAAGGAAGCGAGAAAGCTCGAGGCAGTGACCACGATCGGGTGAAGTTTGGGTTGGACTTCGGCTTCCTCGCCCACCGGGCGGCGCGAAATTCGGTTCTCGACATAGACTTCGAGCCGGTCAGGGCCGCCGCGTAGCGACATCGCGGCCATTGGCTGACACGCTCCGTCATCTGAACTTGAAAGCGCGAGTCGCCCACATCAGCCGGAATGCCTGCTCGGCAGCGTTCGCCAGCAGCGTGTCGGCGTCACGGATCGCGTCTTCGAGGGAACACGGTCGGCACAGAATGCTGAAGAAGGCATCGATGCCGATGTCGTGGGTCGCCTCTGCACCTGCTCCGATCGTTCCGGCCAAGGCGATGACGGGCAGATTGTGACGTTTCGCGCGCCGGGCAATCTCGGCTGGTATCTTTCCAAAGCTCGTCTGACCATCCAGGCCACCCTCGGCTGTCATGACGATGTCGGCGTTTGACAGCCGATGATCGAGATCCATATACCGCAGGATCAGGTCGAAGCGCGGATGCAGCCGGGCCCCGGCAAAGGCGTGAAGTCCGGCGCCGAGTCCACCGGAAGCTCCTCCGCCGACAAGCGGTGCCACGTCGACGCCGAGGTCGCGGCGAACGACGTGGGCGACATTTTCCGTGCCCTGCTCGAGCAAAACCACTTGGTCAGGTGTTGCACCTTTTTGCGGGCCGAACACCCGGGCGACGCCTCTCTCGCCGAGCAGCATGTTGTAGGGGTTTACCGCGACGTCGATACGAACATTCGAAAGGCGATGGTCACGACTGGAAAGATCGACACGAGCTAGCGATGAGAGGGCCGAGCCGCTCCCCGAAATGGAACGGCCGCCGCCATCGAGCAGACGCACGCCTAGTGCTTGGGCCATGCCGGTTCCTGCATCGTTGACACCCGAGTCACCGCAGCCGATCAGAATTCTTTCCGCGCCAAGATCGAGCGCAAAACGAATCAACTCACCGACCCCATAACTTGTAGTGCGGGTCGGGTCACGCATGTCGGTGGGGACGAGCCGGAGCCCGGCAGCCGCCGCGATTTCCAGAACTGCTGTCCGTTTCTTTCTCCGCCCGAGAAAACCGACATTGGCCTCCACGGATTGTCCCACCGGTCCCGTCACGGTGACGGAATGCAACTCGCCATCAGACAATTCAACAAGGGTCCGCGTAAAATCCTCGCCGCCATCCACCATTGGAAGGCCCAGGATCTTTGCTGTCGGAACTGCATTGCGAACGCCCCGCGCCAATGCGGCGATGACATCACGAACGCCGAGGCTCTCCTTAAAGCCGGAGGGTGCGACCAATACTCGAAGCCGCCTTCGCTTCTTAAATCCTTTGGTTTTCGACATTCTAAGGCCCTCCAGGAAGTTGCAGATGGAGTGTGTTGTTGAGCAGGCCACCGGTGGCTGGCCACACGGCGACCGCGAACACGACGATGAGAATGAACTGCATCGGCAGCAGGATTGAGCTGAGCAAGGCGAGGTCTTTCGGGCCATAGCCTTCGTCCTCGACGCCCCCGAAAAGCGCCACCGGCTTCGCGCAGATCATGAGGGTTTGGCAAAAGCCGGTTGCCGAGACGAGGACAAGCGTTGCAAGCAGC
Organism: Mesorhizobium sp. M0571; assembly: GCF_040320985.1. NCBI lineage: Bacteria > Pseudomonadati > Pseudomonadota > Alphaproteobacteria > Hyphomicrobiales > Phyllobacteriaceae > Mesorhizobium > Mesorhizobium sp. M0571. The sequence continues at coordinate 54,704 of NZ_JAMYQT010000006.1, read as the reverse complement.
GGGTCGAGCCGCACTGTCGACGCAAGCATCAGCGCCGGAGGCAGCAGCACCGAGACGCGCGCCGTGCGACTATGGATCACGAGATGACTGAAAAGGCCTAGTAAGGCTAGAAACGAGACAAGGGCCAGCGGCCCCAAGCCAGTGCCGCGCAGTGGATCGACCATCGTCTCGATCAACCACCGATGGAGGCCTGATGCCGTCAGGCCGTCTGCCAAGCAGATCGTCGCTGCCAGGAACAAGAGCAGCTTCCACTCCGCGCTCTTGATTGCATCGCCAAACGCCACGGGGCCGACCTGAGGAAGCGTGGCCAAGAGAGCGCCGCCGAGAGCGATGACGGTGGCATCGAGCCCGTGAACAGGTTCGGTCAGCCATGCGATGACAACGCCGCCGGCGATCCAGAGTATCGGCTGCCGTGCCAAGCCGGCACCAGCATTGTTCACCCTCGTCGGCTGCAAAAGTGCCATCCGCCGCTCCACCGGCGACAGAAAAAGCCGGAGCAGGCATTCGACCGAAAGGAGGGTGCTCACGACCGCAAACGGCAGGCCGAAAGCGATCCATTCCAGGTAGCTTACTTTCACACCCGAGAGGCGGCCGACCATTTCGATCGCCAGCAGATGGGCACCGGCGCCAACGGGTGACGCAATGGCCGAGAGCAGAATAACAGTGGGGAACAGTAGCGCGAACGCTCTTCGCAACCGAGCACTTCCACAGCGCCCTGCGATCGCATGATAGGCAGGGATCATCAAAGCTGCGCGACCCGAGGTCGACGGAATGATGAAGGCTGTGGCAACCATGACAACCGTCAAAGAATAGGCGACTGTGCGAACCGACCGCATGCGCCCCGTCACGAGGCCGAGGATGCGATCTGCGACCCCACTTGTCTTGAAGGCGGCCGCCAGCATGAACGAGGCGAGCAACAGCCAGATCAACTCATCCCCGAGCGCATGAAAAAGCGTCCCGGGATCACGGTTGACGAGCAGCGCCATTGCCAGTCCAGCGGCGATTGCAACGAAGGTGTCGTCTAACGGCGTCAAGGTCCATCCGATGATCGCGACAAGCAGGATCTCGAGCGCTCGCCGAGCGTCGGACGGGAGCGCGGGGAGGCCGAATTCAATGATGGCCACGCAGAGGGACACACAGGTTCCGATCAGTGCGGCTCGCCATATCGGCCAGAGCGCCGGTGGTGTCCTTTCCCGAAGAGTGGCGTCCTGAAGAGTGGCGTCAATGTCAGTCTGAAAATCTACTTGTGCCAACCGAAACCTCTTCGAGCTCGTCGCCGATGTGGCGGCGGGGGCGCCACACGGCCCCACGCTCGAACTTAGGAGGTTCCGATTAGACGCTCGGTAGAGCTCCGGTTAGAATTTGGTGAGAGACGCTATCCGACCGCCGGCAGGATCACCGCATGACCGTTCGAGGCCGCATCCTCCTATTTCAAATCATCATTCTCGCCCTTGTCGGGCTGATTTCAGGACTGGCGTTCGCAACGCTCCATCTGACAGAGGAGTTCGTCCGCCGCATCGATAGCGTCCACGGGCGGTTCGAAGCGCTCGCCGAACTCAATGGGCAGTCCAACAATTACACCGAGCAACTCGCCGAGGTTTTGCTGCTTGGGCCCGAACAGATGCCGGATTTCGAAGCGGCACGACGAGCACTGAAATCCGGATTCCACAAGCTGGAGGGCGCGACGCGCGAGGAGCTCGGCGTTCTCGGATATAGGAGCGATAGACGCCAGGAAGAGGCCGAACTCAGATTCGTCGGCCGCATCAAGGCGCTGTTTGAGGCGATCGATCAGGCTGCCCGGCGATTGTTCAGCCAGCGAGCAAAGGCGGAGCCAACCGGCATCGTAGACACCTTCCGCCACGATGTGGAGCATCGACTAGAGAACGATTTCGAGGAAATGATCGAAGCCGCCTTGCACGATGAGCGCAGGGAGGTTGGAGAGGAACTCGCCCGCGTCCGTGGCGCACAATGGCGACTGCTGCTGCTGACCGGCGGCTTCGCTGCGTTGCTCATGCTGGGCAGTCTAGGGTTCGCCCTCGTCCTGCGACGATCAATCGCCACACCTGTGCGTGAACTGAACGAAAGCGCCAAAGCCATCGCTGCAGGCAAGCTCGACCATCGCGTTTCCGCGACCGGACGCGACGAGTTCGCTTCCCTCTCGCGAAGTTTCAACAGCATGGCCGAGGCCCTCGAGATCGAACGCGCTGCTCTGATTTCGGTACAGGACCGCTTGGAGGCGGAGGTTCAGTTGCGCACCCGCGAACTGCGGAAAGCCAATGAGCAACTGAGAGCGATCGATAGCCGACGCACACAATTTTTTGCGGAGGCAAGCCACGAACTCCGCACGCCGTTGACGATTCTCGGCGGAGAGGCCGACGTTGCCCTCCGCGGCCAACCGCGTGTTCGACCTTACCGCGAAGCTCTGAGCCGAATCCGCAATTACGCTGAAGATATGGCTCGCAACCTGGGGGACCTTCTGGCATTCGCCCGCGCCGAAGCCGAAAATTTCAGGTTCTCCTTGCACAACATCGATACCGGTGAGGTTGTGAAGGCGGCCGTTCAGGAGGCTTCCGTACTCGCCGGTCCCAAGCAGATATCCGTCGATCTGTCGCTCAACCCAGGCCATCGCCTCATTCGGGGTGACGCCCAGCGCCTGAAGCAGGCGCTGCTGATCGGCTTCGACAACGCCATAAAGTATTCAAAGCCAAACCAGGCGATTGCAGTCGAGATGACTGAGCGCCATGGAATGCTTGAGATCGTTATCTCCGACAGCGGCTCAGGGATCGATGCCAACGATCTTCCGTTCGTGTTCGACCGTTATTATCGCGGGCGTGTCGGCGGGAGGTCCGCAGCCGAGGGGCTAGGTATTGGCCTCGCGATCGCCAAGGAGATCATAGACAGGCACGATGGCACAATCGGCCTTGAAGGAATTGAACCTTCAGGAACCCTCCTCAGAATTAGACTGCCGCTGGTACAACGCACCCATGATTCGAATCCTGATCGTTGAAGATGACCGGCGTGTCTCCGACTTTCTCCGCCGGGGGCTGGAGGCCGAAGGCTTTCACGTGAGTGTCGCGGAGGACGGTCGCGAGGGGCTAGCCGTTATTCGCACGGACCCATTCGATCTCGTGATCCTTGACCGTCTGCTTCCCTATCTGGACGGCCTTGAACTGTGCCGGATCGTGCGATTGGAGCAGTGGCCGGTTCTCATCCTGATGCTGACCGCCAAAGAGACAATTCAAGATCGCGTAGATGGGCTCAAGGGCGGCGCCGACGACTACCTGACGAAACCGTTTGCCTTTGATGAGTTGGTGGCCAGGATTGACGCCCTGCGCCGACGCCGTCGGGGCGCAGTGGAGGGGCAGTTGCTTCGAGTCGGCGGCCTCGATCTCGACACGAGCGCTCGCCGTTTTGCGGACGGCGATCGGGAAATCCGTCTTACCAGACGTGAATTCGACCTTCTGCATTTCCTGATGCTCAATGCGGGGAAGGTGGTCAGCCGCGAGCGCATCCTCAACAATGTCTGGTCATACAGCTTCGAACCCGGGACGAAGATCGTGGAGGTATACATTCGCTATCTGCGTGCCAAGCTCGGACCGGATGCATCGGCTAGCATTCAGACGGTCCGTGGGATCGGCTACATGCTGGTCGAGCGGAAGCCATAGAGGGTAGAGCGACCCTCTTCGCCCCGCCTAAGCCCGGAAATTTCATTGCGCCGCCTCCTCGTTCGTGGCCTTCGGCCTCGATCCGCCAGGTCGCCAGTGCTTGCATGTCCGCAGTTGGTGCCAAGCTGAAATTCAGGTGAGATACTGCCCACCCACCACGATTGCCCGCCCCGGCTTGCACCACGGGCCGCCTTCCGCTATAGAGCCGCCACCCGCGTAGACACCCTTGGAGGCAACGCGGCGGAAGGCCGCCTCACCCGGCGGCTTTCGACGTTTACGGCCCAGGCAAGTTGCCGGCCGCGAACGCTCCAGAACAACGCGAAAGGAAATGCCATGAGCCACGATACTTACGAGCTCAAGGCCGAAGCGCGCGAACAGGTCGGTAAGGGGTCCGCCCGTGCAGTTCGCCGCAACGGTAAAGTGCCTGCAGTGATTTACGGCGACAAGCAGCCTCCCCTGGCGATTGCGCTGACCTATAAGGACATCTACTACAAGATCCATGGCGGCGGGTTTCTGACCACGGTCGCCACGATCGATGTCGACGGCAACAAGATCCAGGTTCTGCCCAAGGATTTCCAGCTTGACCCGGTCAAGGATTTCCCGGTCCATGTCGATTTCCTGCGCATCGGCAAGGATACCGAAGTCAATGTCGACGTGCCCGTGCACTTCATCAATGAAGACAAGTCGCCCGGCATCAAGCGCGGCGGCGTGCTCAACATCGTGCGTCACGAGGTCGAATTCCACTGCCCGGCCAATGCGATCCCGGATTTCATCACCATCGATCTCACCGGCACAGACATTGGCGATTCGATCCACATTTCGGCCGTCACCTTGCCGGCCGGCGTCAAGCCGGTGATCTCCGACCGCGACTTCACCATCGCCACCATTGCCGGCTCCTCGGCGATGAAGCCGGAGGCCGCAGAAGAGACGACTGAAGCGGCTGCGCCCGAAGCGGCTCCTGCCGCCGAAGAGAAGTAACTCCTTTCCGCCCGGAGGCGACGATGCTTGTCTTTGCAGGCCTCGGCAATCCGGGCGCGAAATACGCCAGCAACCGGCATAATGTCGGCTTCATGGCGGCGGACGCGATCGCCCGCCGCCATTCCTTTTCGCCCTGGTCGAAGAAATTCCAGAGCCTGATCACCGAAGGCACGCTTGCCGGCGAAAAAGTGATCCTGATCAAGCCGCAGATCTTCATGAACCTGTCCGGCCAGGCGGTCGGCGAAGCCCTGCGCTTCTACAAGCTCGGCCCTTCGGCGTTGACCGTCTTCTATGATGAGATCGACCTTGCCGCCGGCAAGGTGCGGGTCAAGGTCGGTGGCGGTTCCGGCGGCCACAATGGCATCCGCTCGCTCGACCAGCATGTCGGCAAGGATTTTCGCCGCGTGCGCATCGGCGTCGGCCACCCCGGCGTCAAGGAAATGGTGCATGGCCATGTGCTCGGCGATTTCGCCAAGGGCGACCGCGAGTGGCTGGACGTGCTGCTCGACGCAATCGCCGATGGTGCCGGATTGCTTGCCATGGGCGACGACAATTCCTTCATGAACCGCGTGACGCTGGCCTTGCGCGACAAGCTCACGCCGACAGGCGACGACGACCGCCCGCCGCCCAAGGCGCCAAAGGCGCCAAAGGCACAAAGCCACGTTCGCCAGGCGCGGCCACAGCAGCCGGCGGCCAAGCTGCCCGAAATCGGCCCGATGGCGGCGATGCTGAAGAAGCTTTTTGGCGGCAAGGACTGAACGCCGTCACGGATCGTGGCCAAGGGCTTGACGATCATCGGCGCTTTCGCCCATAGCCCCCTGATCAAATCACGATTTCCCGATAGGACCAGACAAAATGGGTTTCAAATGCGGCATCGTTGGCTTGCCCAATGTCGGCAAGTCGACGCTCTTCAATGCGCTGACAAGGACGGCGGCGGCACAGGCCGCCAATTATCCGTTCTGCACCATCGAACCGAACACCGGCGAGGTGGCGGTGCCCGACCCGCGCCTGCAGAAGATCGCCGCGATCGGCAAGTCGAAGGAGATCATTCCGACCCGCATCTCCTTCGTCGACATTGCCGGCCTGGTGCGCGGCGCCTCGAAAGGCGAAGGGCTGGGCAACCAGTTCCTCGCCAACATCCGTGAGGTCGACGCTATCGTCCATGTGCTGCGCTGCTTCGAGGATGACGACATCACCCATGTCGAGGGCCGCATCGATCCTGTCGCCGATGCCGAGACCGTCGAGACCGAGCTGATGCTTGCCGACCTCGACAGCCTCGAGCGCCGCATCGTGCAGTTCCGCAAGCGCGCCGCCGGCAAGGACAAGGAGGCAACGACCGTACTTCCGATGATGGAGGCGGCACTCGAGCTGCTGCAGGCCGGCAAGCCCGCCCGCATCCTGCTCAATGGCATCTCGCCTGAGGATCTGCGCATCCTGCAGGGGCTGAACCTCTTGACGTCGCACCCTGTGCTTTATGTCTGCAACGTCGCCGAAGCCGATGCCGCCACCGGCAACGCGCATACCAGGGCGGTCGAGCAGATGGCCGCCGCGCAAGGCGCCCGGACCGTCGTGATTTCGGCGGCGATCGAGGCCGAGGTCGCCCAGCTCAGCGATGAAGAGGAACTGGAATTCCTGGCAACACTCGGCCTGGACGAACCCGGCCTGAACAAGGTGATCCGCGCCGGCTACGAGCTGCTGCAGCTCATCACCTACTTTACCGTGGGACCCAAGGAGACACGCGCCTGGACCGTGCACAAAGGCGCCAAGGCGCCGCAGGCGGCAGGCGTCATCCACACCGATTTCGAGCGCGGCTTCATCCGCGCCCAGACCATCGCCTATGACGACTTCGTCAGGCTGGGCGGCGAAGTGGCGGCCAAGGAGGCCGGCAAGGCGCGCGACGAAGGCAAGGAGTATGTCGTCCAGGACGGCGACATCATGCTGTTCAAGTTCAACACCTGACCCGGCGAAACCCACTCACAGCCACCATGGCTGTCGCTCGGTCACAACTTCATAACAGGCATCGCAGCGGCGTCTTGCCGCTGCTTGACGGACCGTGAGGCCCGGTCTAAGGGGCCTCTGCGCTGGTCTCGCGCCTCACATGCCCGTATCCGTGCGATCTGACTGACGCGCCCCTTCCGAACGAAACGCTCTTTGGCAACAGCAAGGGAGACCCGGCTATGATCAAGGCCTTCGTCGTCGACAATGATCGCCTGCGCCTCGTCGACGATCTCCTGCAAAACAGCGACACTGTCGTCTGGGTCGACCTTCTCAGCCCGACAAAGGAGGAAGAGACCACAATCGAGACCTGGCTCGGCATCGCCGTTCCGACCCGCGAAGAGATGGAAGAGATCGAGATCTCGAGCCGTCTCTATGTCGAGGACGGTGCCTACTTCATGACCGCCATTCTACCGGCTCAGACCGAGTTGGACGATCCGCTGATGTCGCCGGTCACCTTCGTGCTCGCCGGCAGCAGGCTGATCACCGTGCGTTATCACGAACCGAAGGCGTTCAAGACCTTTCCGCTGCGCGCCGAGAAGGTGGCGACCGGCTGCACCAGCGGCGACACCATCCTGATCGGCCTGCTGGAGGCGATCGTCGACCGCCTCGCCGACATTCTGGAGCGCGCCGGCCGCGACGTCGAGGCGATCTCGCGCGATATATTCGAGGCACGCTCGACCAAGGTTTCCAAGCGCAACCGCGACTTCCAGGAACTGTTGAAAGGCATTGGCCGCAAGGAGGACCTTGCCTCCTCGATCCGCGACAGCCTGATCTCGTTGCAGCGCCTTGCCGGGTTTCTTGCCCATGCCTCCACGCAGACCAAGATGAGCAAGGATACCCGCGCCCGCATCAAGACCTTGTCGCGCGACGTGCTGTCGCTCGCCGACCACGCCACTTTCCTGTCGCAGAAGATCAGCTTCCTGCTCGACGCGACGCTCGGCATGATCTCGATCGAGCAGAACGCGATCATCAAGATCTTCTCCGTCGCCGCGGTCATCTTCCTGCCGCCGACGCTTGTCGCTTCGATCTACGGCATGAATTTCGAGATCATCCCCGAGCTCAAATGGCACTTTGGCTACCCCTTCGCTATTGGCATGATGGTGCTTTCGGCGATCCTACCCTTCTGGTATTTCCGCCGCCGCGGCTGGCTATAGAGCCTGCAAACCTCTGTTGCTGCTTAGGCGCATGGGCTGGCGCACTAGAACTGGCGCACTAGAAATTGCTTGACCAAAAGCCGCCCTGCCTGCATCCGGGACCCCGACCCGTAGCGATCGTACAATCCTGAATCGGATTTCCAGACCATGACCGCAAAGACCTGGGCTTATGAGGATTTCGTCGAGGGCGCTTCGCTCGACCTCGGCACCAAGCTGGTAAGTGCCACCGAAATCATGGAATTCGCCTGGGAATTCGATGCCCAGCCGATGCATCTCGACGAAGCTGCGGGCAAGGCCAGCATCCTCGGCGGGCTGGCGGCTTCGGGCTGGCACACCTGCGCCATGTTCATGCGCATGCTGTGCGATGCCTTCCTGCTCGACTCGACCTCCCAGGGCGCGCCCGGCGTCGACCAGGTCAAATGGAAACGGCCGGTCCTAGCCGGCGACCTGTTGAGCGGCAGCACCACCGTCCTTGCCAAGCGCCTGTCCAGATCCAAGCCCCGGCTTGGCCTGGTGACGATGCGCAGCGAGTTGTTCAACCAGCGCGGCGAAGGTGTTTTCGAGCTCGAAAACACCGTCATGTTCCTCACCCGCGAGGCCAACGCGTGAGCCTCGACGAATTCTTCTGCATTGGTATCACCGTCACGCTCGGTTCGCATCGATTCGAACCGGAGGCGATCAAGGCGTTCGCCCGCAAATACGACCCGCAGATATTCCATATCGACGAAGAGGCGGCGAAGAACAGCATATTCGGCCGCCTCTGCGCCTCGGGCTGGCACACTGCCGCCACCTGGATGAAATTGAACCTCGAGGCCGGCATGGAGGCCGAGGTCGCCCGCTGGCCCGGCCCTGGCCCGGTGCCGGAATTCGGCCCCTCGCCCGGCTTCAAGAACCTCAAATGGCCTAAGCCTGTCTATGCCGGGGAAACCGTGACTTTCACCCGCACCGCGCTAGCCCACCGCCCCATTGCCTCGCGACCGGGCTGGCGGCTGCTGACGCTCCGCTCGGAGGCCTTCGATTCGACCGGCGACAAGGTCATCGAGTTCGAAAGTGCCGTGCTGGTGAAGGTGGGGTGAGTTCTTCCTTCACCCACAAAGGGGGAAAAGAAAGGCGCGTTTCTCAGTGCCCCTCAAACCCGATCAGCGTTCTCACCGGCACGCCGAGCGCCTCTAACCTCTCTCGGCCGCCAAGATCCGGCAGGTCGATGACGAAGCAGGCGGCGAGAATGTCGGCGCCGATCTGCCGCAATAGCTTGACGGCCGCCTCCGCCGTGCCGCCGGTGGCGATCAGGTCGTCGACGAGGATCACCTTCTCGCCTGGAGAAACACCGTCCTTGTGCATCTCCATCTCGTCCAGCCCGTATTCCAGGCTGTAGGCGACGCGCACCGTCTCATAAGGCAGCTTGCCTTTCTTACGGATCGGCACGAAGCCGGCCGAGAGCTGGTGGGCGATGGCGCCGCCGAGGATGAAGCCGCGCGCCTCGATGCCGGCGATCTTGTCGATCTTCAGGCCGGCATAGGGATGCACCAGCTCGTCGATGGCGCGGCGGAAGGCCCGCGCATTACCGAGCAGCGTCGTAATGTCGCGAAACAGGATGCCGGGTTTGGGATAATCCGGAATGGTGCGGATCGCGGCAAGCAGCGTGTCTTCGAGCGAGGATTTCATCAAGCGGCTCTCCGGGCCTTTCGTCGGATTCGACTGAAGATGTGAAAGGAAATTCGGCTAATCGTAACCCGGTGCAGCTAGGTCCGGCTACCGCCATGTGATGCCTGACAGAAAATTGTCCGGCAAAGCGCCTTGCTCAGCGCCGGCTGCGATGAATCGAAATGCCTGCAATGAAAAGGGCGCCTTTCGACGCCCTCCCAGTCTCGTGTGTTGCGGCGTTCAGTGCGCCACGCCGGCCCACACCTTGCGTTTTGTCAGGTAGACCAGCGCACCGAACAGCAGCAGAAAGACCAGCACGCGAAAGCCGGTCTTCTTGCGGTCCTCGAGGTGCGGCTCGGCCGCCCACATCAGAAAGGCCGACACGTCGCGCGAATATTGATCGACCGTCTGCGGCGCGCCGTCATCATAGGTAACCTGGCCGTCGGAGAGCGGCTTCGGCATCTTCAGCGACACGCCGGACAGGAAGTACGGATTGTAGTGCGTGCCTTCCGGTATGACCATGCCCGCCGGCGGCTGCTGGTCGTAGCCGGTCAGCAGCGAATGGATGTAGTCGGGACCGCCCTGGGCATATTGTGTAAAGATGTCGAAGACGAAGCGCGGGAAGCCGCGCTCGACGCCGCGTGCCTTGGCCAGCAGCGACATGTCGGGCGGTGCCGCGCCGCCATTGGCCGCCGCCGCTGCTTCCACATTGGGGAATGGCGCTGGGAAATGGTCGGACGGCTTGCCGGGACGATCGAACATGTCGCCGGCATCGTTCGGACCGTCATGGATCGTGTACTCGGCCGCCAGCGTCTTGATCTGCGCATCCGAATAGCCAAGGTCTTCCAGCGTGCGGAACGCCACCAAATTCATCGAATGGCAGGCCGAACAGACTTCCTTGTAGACCTTCAGTCCGCGCTGCAGCTGAGCCTTGTCGTAGGTGCCGAACGGCCCGGCGAAGCTCCAGCCCATTTCCTTCGGTTCGTGTATCGGGAAATGCGTCGGTGCCGCCTCGTTGTGCGCCTCTTCCTGGGCGCTGGCTCCAGTGCCTGCGGCCCCAATGCCCGCGGCCACAATGCCAAGCAGCGCCAGCGAGGTGAGAATCTTCTTCATGCCAAATCCCCTTGAGATTCTCTGACGCTCAGCCTTTGGTTTCCGGCGCGGCTGTGGCGCCGGCGGGATGTCCACCGCCACCCTTGTTTTTCTCGAGCACCGCCTCGGTGATCGAATTCGGCAGCCGCCGCGGCGTCTCGATCAGCCCAAGCACCGGCAGCGCGACCAGGAAGAAGGCGAAGTAGAACAGCGTCGCCATCTGCGCCATGAACACATAGCTGCCCTCGGCCGGCTGCGAGCCCAACCAGCCGAGCAGGATGGCGTCGGCCACGAACAGCCAGAAGAACAGCTTGTACCAAGGCCGGTAGACTGCCGAGCGCACCTTCGAAGTGTCGAGCCACGGCACCAGGAACAGCATGACAATTGCGCCGAACATGCAGAGCACGCCGCCGAGTTTGGAGTTGATGGGCCCGATATTGAAGGTGATGGCGCGCAGGATCGCGTAGAACGGCAGGAAGTACCATTCCGGCACGATGTGGGCCGGCGTCTTCAGCGGGTTGGCCACGGTGTAATTGTCCGGATGGCCGAGATAATTCGGCAGGTAGAAGACGAAATAGGCGAACACGAACAGGAACACGATCATGCCGAACCCGTCCTTGATGGTCGCGTACGGCGTGAAGGCGAGTGTGTCGGTCTTCGATTTGACCTCGATGCCGGTCGGATTGTTCTGGCCGACCACGTGAAGCGCCCAGATGTGCAGCACGACGACGCCGGCGATCATGAACGGCAACAGGTAATGCAGCGCAAAGAAGCGGTTCAGCGTTGGGTTGTCGACCGCGAATCCGCCGAGCAAAAGCTGCTGGATCCAGTCGCCAACCAGCGGTATGGCCGTGAAGAAGCCGGTGATGACGGTGGCGCCCCAGAAGCTCATCTGGCCCCAGGGCAGCACATAGCCCATGAATCCGGTCGCCATCATCAGGAGGTAGATGATGCAGCCGAGTATCCACAGCAGCTCGCGCGGTGCCTTGTAGGAGCCGTAGTAGAGGCCGCGGAAGATATGGATGTAGACGGCGACAAAGAAGAACGATGCGCCGTTGGAATGGAGATAGCGCAACAGCCAGCCGGAGTTCACGTCGCGCATGATCTTCTCGACCGAATCGAAGGCGAGAGTGCTGTCGGCCGCGTAGTGCATGGCCAGCACGATGCCGGTCAGGATCTGCGCCGCCAGCATGAGCGCAAGGATGCCGCCGAACGTCCAGGCATAGTTCAAGTTACGCGGCACCGGATAGGCGATGAAGCTGTCATAGACCAGCCGCGGCAGCGGCATGCGCGAATCGAACCAACGTCCGATGCCGGTCTTGGGCGTATAGGTCGAGTGTCCCTCGCTCATGGAAATATCCCCTGCCTCAGCCGATACGGATCTTGGTGTCGGAAATGAACTGGAACACCGGCACCGCCATATTCTCGGGCGCCGGCCCCTTCCGGATGCGGCCGGCGGTATCGTATACGGAACCGTGGCACGGGCAGAACCAGCCGCCGAAATCGCCTTCCTGGCCGAGCGGGATGCAGCCGAGATGGGTGCAGACCTGGACCATCACCATCCAGGCTTCCTTGCCGGGCGTGGTGCGGTTGGCGTCGGTCGCCGGCGCGTCGGCCGGCAAATTGGCATTGCGGGCAATTGGATCCTTGAGCTCGGCGAGATTGACCGCCTCGCCGTCCTTCATCTCTTGCTCGGTGCGGTTGCGCACGACCACCGGCTTGCCGCGCCACTTCACAACGAGCGACATTCCTGGCGTCAGCGAAGAGACATCGACCTCAACCGAGGCAAGCGCCAGCGTCGAGGCATCCGGACGCATCTGATCGATGAACGGCCAAGCGACGGCACCGGCGCCGACGACCGCGGCCATGCCGGTGGCAACGTAAAGAAAATCACGACGGTTGGGATCGTGGGTGTCGGTTGCGCTCACGGGTGCCTGATCCTTTCGCCTCTTCCGTGCCGGCGGCCGAGCCTGTTCCCCGCTCAATCGCGCCGGCCCGACAGCGCATGGCGAACAGGCTAGCGAATTCCTCCGGCATTTGGGACTTGGGTTTATGCGTGAAGCCTGTTTTTGTCCAGACGGGTGAAGGCACAAGGGCAGATTGTCGCGGGGACGTAATTCGCCCAGCGGAACGATTGGAAAACAGCAGCAAAACCAAACGGCTGCGTTCACCTCGACAGTGGGCGCAGGCCCGGTTTATCCTCGCCCCATGGCGCATGTGATAGACCGCGACAAATGGGCCGAAGCGCCCGACCGCTGGCCTGACCGCTGGCAGGGCGAGCTGCAATGCGGAGCTTACGGCTCCAACAGCTGCCTGATCTTCAACCACCTGCCTGAGATCGGCGGCGGCCCGAGGCTGCACAGCCATCCCTATTGCGAGATTTTCATCATCCGGACCGGGACCAGCCTGTTCACCGTCGGCAACCGGCAGATCGAGGCCACAGCCGGCCAGATCCTGATCGTGCCGCCGAACACGCCGCACAAATTCACCAATCTCGGGCCAGGCCCGCTGGAAACCACCGACATACACGAGAACGGCAGCTTCATCACCGAGTGGCTGGAATAACGCCTCCCAAATCAATTCCGGTTCGGATCATGCGGCGGCGCCGAGCCTGGCCAGCACGGCCTTGGGAATGTTGTATTCCCGGATCACCGCGTCGTGCTTGCGCAGGCCGCAGAGTTCGCGCTGGATGAAGTAGCCGTGCACCGCCTCCGCTGCGTCCTTGAGCAGCCGGGCACGATTGTCGCTGTCGCCATTCTCGCGCAGCCTCGCCAACGTTTCCTCGACGCGCCGACCGGCGCGGCCGAGCGCCGCCGCCTTTTCGCCGAGGATTTCATGACCAAGCAGGTCCAGCGCGCTCTCCTGCGCGCCGGACCGTCCGAAATTCGATGGCATTCTCACCGCCATGATTTCACTCCGGTTTATGGAAAACTACTCCGCCGGCCGGGTCTCGGCCAAGGCGCTCTCTTCGTTGAACAGGAAGCCGCCGGACTGCCGCTTCCACAGCCGTGCATAAAGCCCGTCGAGCGCGACCAGCTCGTCATGCGTGCCTTGCTCGACGATGCGGCCGCCATCGAGCACCACCAGCCGGTCGAGCGCCGCGATGGTCGACAGCCGGTGCGCGATGGCGATGACCGTCTTGTTCTCCATCAACCTTGCCAGATTCTCCTGGATCGCCGCTTCGATGTCGGAATCGAGCGCTGAGGTCGCCTCGTCAAGCATCAGGATCGGTGCGTCCTTGAGAAAGACGCGAGCGATCGCCACGCGCTGGCGCTGGCCGCCCGAGAGCTTGACGCCGCGCTCGCCGACATAAGCCTCATAGCCGGTACGATCGCGATTGTCGCGCAGGCCGAGGATGAACTCGTGCGCCTCGGCCTTCTCCGCTGCCGCGATCACCTCGGCATCGGTCGCTGCCGGCATGCCGAGCTTGATGTTGTCGCGCAGCGAGCGGTGGAAAAGTGCCGTGTCCTGGCTGACGACGCCGATATTGGCGCGCAGCGAATTCTGCGTGGCCCTGGAGACGTCCTGCCCGTCAATGGCGATCTTGCCGCTCTCGAGGTCGTAGAGGCGCAGGATCAGATTGACCAACGTCGTCTTGCCGGCACCGGACGGCCCGACCAGCCCGACCTTTTCGCCCGGCCGCACCACCAGGTCGATGCCGTTGAGCACACCGAACCCCTTGCCGTAGTTGAATTCGACATTGCTTACGTCGATGCGCCCGCCGCCGACGACAAGCTCTTTCGCGCCCGGCGCATCGATCAGGCCGAGCGGCTGCGAGATCAGCGCCTTGGAATTCTCGAGCACGCCGAGGTTCCGCAAGATGCCGTTGAGCTGCATCATCAGCCGACCGAGCAGCATGTTCAGCCGCAACACCAGCGATAGTGTGAAAGCCACGCCGCCGACCGTGATCGAGCCCTCGACCCAGAGATAAACGGCAAAGCAGGCGATCGCGGTGATCATGATGCCCGACAGCATCGTCAGCGCCATGCGCACGCCGGTCAGCCGGCGGGTGAACGGGCGCAGCGCGTCGAGATAGATGTCGAAGCCGTTCCTGATATAGCGGTCGTCGCCATCGGCCGAGAACAGCTTCAGCGTCTGCACGTTCGAATAGGAATCGACGAGGCGGCCGGTGATCATCGAGCCGGCTTCGGCGGTTGCCTCGGCATGCTTCCGGATCGCCGGCAAATAGCGCCTGGCGAGCAGGCCGAAGGCAGCGATCCAGATCACCACCAGCACCGCCAGCCTGAGATCGAGCCCGGCGACCAGCGCCAGCGTCGTCACCGTATAGACGACCATGAACCAGACGACCTCGATGAAGCTTTCCATCAGATCGCCGGTCGCCTGTCCCGCCTGCCAGACCTTGGTCGCGATGCGCCCGGCAAAATCGTTCTGGAAGAAGGCGTAGGATTGCCGCGAGACATGGCGATGCGCCTGCCAGCGCACCAGATTATAGAAACCCGGCGTGATTGTCTGCTCGTCGACCAGCGCCGACAGGCCGACGACGATGGTGCGGATGACCAGCACCACAGCGATCATGAAGACAAGTTCGGGACCAGCGGCAGTCCACAAGGCGTGCCAGCTGCGTTCGCCGGGAAGCTGGTCGAGGATGTCGACCAGCCGCCCGACGAAGTAGAACAGTCCGGCTTCGACCAACGGCGCGATGCCGCCGATCACCAGCATGGCGAAGAAAGCGATCTTCGCCTGCCCGACATAGTGCCAGAGGAAACCCCTGACGCCGGCAGGTGGCCGAAGGTCCGCAGGCTCCCGGAACGGATAGACCCAGTTCTCGAACCAGCGGTAGATGGCAGGCATCATTCGGCGGCTTCACCCTTGGCGAGTGCATCGTTGGCGGCTGCATCGTTGGCAGAGGGGCCGTCGTCGAGCAGGAAGCCGCCCGACTGGCGTTGCCAGAGCTGGGCGTAGAGCCCGCTTTTGGCAACGAGTTCCTCATGCGAACCTTCCTCGATGACGCGGCCCTTGTCCATGACGACGAGTCGGTCCATGGCGGCGATCGTCGACAGCCGGTGCGCGATGGCGATGACGGTCTTGCCCTGCATCAGTCTGTAGAGGTTCTCCTGGATGGCCGCTTCGGCCTCGGAATCGAGTGCGGACGTCGCCTCGTCGAGAATGAGGATCGGCGCGTCCTTCAGCATAACGCGGGCAATGGCAATGCGTTGCCGCTGGCCGCCGGACAATTTGACGCCGCGATCGCCGACGTGCGCGTCGAAATTCTTGCGGCCACTGGCGTCCGAAAGCCCTGATATAAAATCAAGCGCTTCGGCGCGGCGTGCCGCCTCGATCAGCATCTCGTCGCTGGCGTCCGGCCGGCCATAGAGGATGTTCTCGCGCACCGACCGATGCAGCAGCGAGGTGTCCTGCGTGACCATGCCGATCTGGGCGCGCAGCGAGTCCTGCGTCACCGCCGCGATGTCCTGGTCGTCGATCAGTATCTTGCCGCTCTCAAGGTCGTAGAAGCGCAACAGAAGATTGACCAGCGTCGACTTGCCGGCACCCGAGCGACCCACGATGCCGACCTTTTCGCCCGGCTTCACTGTCAGCGACAGGTTTTCGATCACGCCTTTCTGCTTGCCGTAGTGGAAGCGGATGTCGTCGAAACGGATCTCCCCCCTGGTCACGGCAATATCCTTGGCTCCAGGCCGGTCTTCGACGAGGCGCGGCAGCGAGATCGAGCTGATGCCGTCCTGCACCGTTCCTATGTTCTCGAACAGGGTGGACATCTCCCACATGATCCATTGCGACATGCCCCACAGCCGAAGCACGAGGCCGATGACCAGGGCGACGGCCCCGATCGTCACCGCCTGGCCGAGCCACAGCCACAGCGAGATCGCCGTGACCGAGAACAACAGCAGCGAATTCAGGATGTAGAGCAGGCCGTAGAGCTGCGTCACCAGCCGCATCGACCGATAGACGGTATCGAGAAAGCCAGCCATGCCTTCCCGGGCGAAGGACGCTTCGCGCCGCGCATGCGAGAACAGCTTGACAGTCTGGATGTTGGAGTAGCTGTCGACGACGCGGCCGGTCATGGTCGAGCGCGCATTGGCCTGCTCCTCGCCGACCTTGCCCAGCCGCGGGATGAAATAGCGCAAGAGCAAGATATATCCGGCAAGCCAGACGGCAAGCGGCGCAGCCAGCCGCCAGTCGGCCGAGCCGACAATGAACAGCATGCCGAGAAAATAGACGACAATATAATTGAGCACGTCGATGAGCTTGATGACGCATTCGCGCACGGCGAGCGCCGTCTGCATCAGCTTGGTCGCGATGCGCCCGGCGAACTCGTCCTGATAGAAGCTCATCGATTGCTTGAGCAGGTAACGATGCACCTGCCAGCGGATACGCATCGGATAATTGCCCATCAGCGTCTGCTGGTTGAGCAACGAATGGAACCAGACCGTCGCCGGCAGCGCGAAAACCACGACGAAAGCCATGCCAGCGAGTTTCCAGCCCTCGGTCTGCAGGAACGTCTCGCGGTTCTGCGCCGACAGCCAGTCGACGATCCGGCCCATGAAGCCGAACATCCACACCTCGGCAAGGGCGATGGTCGTCACCAGCACCGCATCGACAGCGATGTAGGGCCATGCGCCGCGCGTATAATGCACGCAAAAGGCGATCAGCGTCCTCGGCGGCTCGACCGGTTCCGCAGCGGGAAACGGATCGAGCCTTTTTTCAAACCAGCTAAACATAGTGATGCTCACAACACCTGTTTCTGCTCACGCGGCACGGGAACGGACGAAGTGTCCAGACCGCATGGCGTCATGGACCGGCGATACGGAGTCATCCGCCTCGCCGGTCCTGCTTCGCGCAATATAGGTGGTCGCGGGCCTTTCGCCGACAGCCTCGTTTGACGATGCTGACGGCGTCGTTTTGACGATCCGGATTTTCGCGCCTGTTTTTGCACCAGGGCGGATCAGCCTAATAATCCGGCGCACCAGCGACGGCCGGCTATGGTCTGGAACGGCGCGCGAGAAATCGACGTCCGGCAGCATGCCGCGATGCGGACGCCCGCGGACCTCGGCGTGAACCGCCGACGAATAGGTCTCGCCGATTAAAAGCGCCCAGGTCGCAGTCTTGCGCTCGTGCAGGCTTCTTGAGCCGGGTATTCTACAGGGATCGAACATCGGTCCGTCCTCCAGTTGAAGATTCAGATAGAAAGGTGAACCAACCCGGGCCGCGGGCACGCGCCGCGCGGCGAGGGTGACATCGGTCGAAGCGCGTTCAGGTGGGGCGTTCAGCCCCTTCGACAGCTTGAAAAACATCGCAGGATTCCTTCGAAGGCCGAAATAGGTTTCGGCGGGAATCGGCGCGATTGAAGTCTAGAAGTTCAGGAGAATCGTCGTACCGAAACCGTCGTCGGGCTGGTAAGCCCACGAGAGGGGTGGTGGATGTGCATGGCCATCATGAATTACCCCTCCATCGGTTCGGGTTGACAATGAACGGCGTATAACCGACTTCGCAGAAAATGACCACCCGCCAGTCTAGGAATTTCCAAAACCGCGAGAGCTCTGTGGCTGATCTGCCACTTATTAGAAAGACGCGGAAATGAACGACCGTCTCCGCATTGCGCTCTTCCAGCCGGATATCGCCGGCAATACCGGGACAATCCTGCGCTTCGCCGCTTGCCTCGGCCTTGGGGTCGACATCATCGAACCGACCGGCTTCCCGCTCTCCGACCGGGCGCTGAAACGGGCCGGCATGGACTATCTCGAAATGGCGGCGCTGACCCGGCATGTCGACTGGCACGCCTTCGAGAATTGGCGCAAAGGCGAAGCGCGGCGGCTGGTGCTGCTGTCGACCAAAGCCGCGAGCGCCTATACGGATTTCGTCTTCGCCGGCGCCGACGTTCTTCTGTTCGGTCGCGAATCCGCAGGCGTTCCGGATCATGTCCACGAGGCGGCGGATGCGCGACTGATCATCCCGATGCAACCGGGCGCGCGCAGCATCAACGTTGCGCTTTCCGTTGCCATGGTGACCGGCGAAGCCATCCGGCAGCTCGGATAAGATCTGCAGACCTTCGGCAGGCGCAGCTATCACGGCCGCTTTCTGGCCGACAACTGCGCCCTCTCTTGTCATTCTAACCCAGGCGCACATCGCCTTCTCCTGCTGTTTGCCTATCCAGGGTTTCTTCGTTACAAGCTCAACTTAACTTGAGGTCAAGCGGAAAACTCCAATGACTGCGGCAACGGAATTGACAGTCGGCCAGGTGGCGGTGCGCAGCGGCGTCGCGGTGTCGGCGCTGCATTTCTACGAAGCGCGCGGGCTGATCCGCAGCCACCGCACATCAGGCAACCAGCGGCGTTACGGCCGCGACGTGCTGCGGCGTGTAGTGATAATCAGGATAGCGCAGGAGCTCGGCATATCGTTGGCCGAGATCGGCACAGCACTTCGATCACTGCCTGAAGGCCGAACGCCGACGCGCGAGGATTGGAATCTGCTGTCGACGGCTTGGCGCGACGAGCTCGACCAGAAGATCAGTCAGCTCAAGAAGCTGCGCGACGGGCTGACCGACTGTATCGGCTGCGGCTGCATGTCGATCGACAAATGCCCGCTGCGGAACAAGGGCGACCGGCTGAGCGCCCGCGGGCCGGGAGCGAGACGTTTGCTGATCGAGCGTTAATCGGCCGCCGGCAGCCGCCTGATGGTGAATTCGATGACATCGCCCGGCCGCTCGAACCAGCTTTCGATCTCGGTCCAATAGGCCTGCTTGGGAAAGCGCTCGAACCACTCTTTCGCCTTGAGGCGCGCATCGGAGCGCGGCAGCACGAAGGTTTCGCGCAGGAAGCCGTCGCGCGGCATGCGCGCGTTCTCGGCGCGCGAACGGTCGAGCCTTTTCTTCAGGCCATCCAACGGCGGTCTTGCCGGGGTGCGCAAGAAAGAACTGCATTCACACTTGACCCTAGCACCTAAGAGATTAGGGATCGCGGCCGAAAAAGACGAGTCATTTGTCGGGCGCGCCCGGCAACCGGAGACAGCATTTGCAACGACCCGAAATACCGGCCGGGCTGCCGGCCGACATCGAACAGAAAAAGATAAAGGCACGGCTGTGGTTCGAGACCTTGCGCGAGCGCATCTGCGCCAGCTTCGAGCAGATCGAGCAGGACCTGCAGGGGCCGCAGGCTAGCTGGTCGGCCGGCCGCTTCGAAAAGACGCCGTGGCAACGCGATGCCGGCATCGGCGGCGGCGGCATCATGTCGATGATGCATGGCCGCGTCTTCGAGAAGGTCGGCGTCCACACCTCGACCGTTCATGGCGAATTCTCGCCCGAGTTCAGGAAGCAGATGCCGGGCGCCGAAGACGAACCGTCCTTCTGGGCGAGCGGCATTTCGCTGATCGCCCATCCGTGGAACCCCAACGTGCCGGCCGTGCATATGAACACGCGCATGGTCGTCACCTCGCGCCAGTGGTTCGGCGGCGGCGCCGATCTGACGCCGGTGCTCGACCGCCGCCGCAGCCAGGACGATCCCGACACGATCGCCTTCCACAGGGCGATGCAATTTGCCTGCGAAAAGAACACCGCGGTCGCCGATTACGCGAAATTCAAGGCTTGGTGCGACGAGTATTTCTACCTGCCGCACCGCGACGAGCCGCGCGGCACCGGCGGCATCTTTTTCGACTGGTTGCATTCGGGCGAGGACAAGGGCGGCTGGGACGCCGATTTCAACTTCGTCCAGGACGTCGGGCGATCTTTTCTCGTCGTCTACGGGCATCTGGTGGGGTCCAACTTCAACGACAACTGGACCGACGGCGACCGTGACGAGCAGCTCATCCGCCGCGGCCGCTATGTCGAATTCAACTTGCTTCACGATCGCGGCACCATTTTCGGGCTGAAAACCGGCGGCAATGTCGCCTCAATCCTGTCCAGCCTGCCACCAGAGGTAAAATGGCCGTAAAATCTCGGTTAGCACGACGTGAACCGTAATCAGGTCAAAATCGTCGGATTTTGGCAGGGAATGTGGCGCGAAGAATATCTTTTTCGTCTAATATCCGTTTGAAATAACAAGGCTATTTGTCGTTTCCGGGTCGGGAAGCGCCGGCGGTTCGCCCCCGAACTGCGACTCGACGCAACCGGACGGCCCTGAGCGACGCGGAGCATTTTTCCCGAACGAATGCCCGCAATTTTCCAGGAGTACTTTACATGCGCAAGATTATTGTTTCGGCTGCCGCCGCTGCCCTTCTCGCTTCCGGTTCGGTTGCGTTTGCAGCTGTCAAGCACACCACCGGCACAATCAAGAGCTTCGACGCGACGGCGCTTAGCCTCGTTCTGGACAACGGATCTACCTTTACGCTGCCCAAGACCTTCAAGGATCCTGGCCTGAAGGCCGGCGAAAAGGTCCGCGTTTCGTGGGACATGAGCGGCAAGAACAAAATTGCCGAGGCAGTCAAGATCGTGAAGTGATGGCCTGCCCGCCGGAGCAAGACAGTCTTGCTCCGGGGTAGCGTAGGAGGGCGGAGCAGCGATGCTCCGCCTTTTTCGGTTCGGCTTGGCTTTCTGCCGGCAACCAAAACCATTCGATCGTGTTATGCTTGCTCGGCCATTGCATGACCCGAACACCGAAGCTGGTTTTCGACAAAGGATCATGCACGGAAAAAGTGCTGGAGCTTCCGTGTCAAAGCAGATGCCGGCGCTCCAAGGAGGAAAAAGGAGAATCCGATGAAGGAATTCCATTGCGGGTCGCTCGTACCCGGCTGCGAGTGGCACACACGCGCCGAGGAGGAGGCGGAGGTCATGCGCCGTGCCGTCGAGCATCTGCGCGAGACGCATGGCGAGACAGTGATCCGCGAGACGATGATCGAGGCCATTCGTTCGCGCATCGAGAATGTCCGCGACGCAGCGTGACGGCTAGGGTTCGAGTGCCTCTGCGGCGCGCTTGAGCAGCGCGCCGCGATCGAGTGCAAAACCGGACTCGACCCATTCCTTTTCAAGATTCTTCAAGGTCGCACCAAGCTTCGGCCCCGGTGATGCGCCAAGTGTTGTCAGATCGGCGCCCTTGAGCGGAAAGACAGGCCTCTGCCATTTTTCGGCAAAGGCAAGCAGGCGCGAAAAGCCGCCGGCTTCGAGCAGTGCGCCATTGTCTTCGACCGCGCGGGCTCGAGCGGAAGCGAGCGACAGCAGCAGCCGATCGCTAAAGCCTTGGCGGTCGCCGAAATAAAGCCTTTTCGCCAGCTCTCCTTCGGTGGTCTTCGGATCGACGGCAGCCGTTATCGCCCAGTGCCTCAGGCGGCCTGTCTCGCTCACGGACAGCCGCAATCTTTCGGCGAGTGTTTTCATGCGCGCGGCGTCCGGCGGCAAGATGGCTTCCAGCCTGAGCAGCGGGTCCGGCGCCCAGTCCAGGTCCCTCTCGGTCCTAGTCAGCCCGTGAATGGCATCGATGCCCCATTTCTCGCTTTCCGGCAAAACGCTGGTCAGAACGCCGGCCTGACGCATCCACAGCAGTGCGCGCGACGGATCGGGCGCCAACAGCAGCTTCTTCAACTCGGACCAGACACGCTCGGCCGAGAGCTGGCCAAGTCCTTGCTTGAGCCGGGCGCAGGCCTTCAGTCCCTCGGCATCCGGCCTGCCGTCGCCATACCAGGCGAAGAAGCGGAAGAAACGCAGGATGCGCAGATAATCCTCGCGGATGCGCGCTTCCGGATCGCCGATGAATCGCAGCCGCCGCGCTTCGATATCGGCAATGCCGCCGACCAGATCGACGACCGTTCCGTCGGCTTCGGCATAGAGCGCATTGATGGTGAAATCGCGCCGTTCCGCGTCGGCTTTCCAGTCACGGCCGAACGACACTTTGGCGCGGCGGCCGTCGGTTTCGATATCGGCGCGCAGCGTTGTGACCTCATAGGCCTTGCCGCTGGCAACGGCGGTGATGGTGCCGTGCTCGATGCCGGTCGGCACCGTCTTGAAGCCCGCCGCCTCGGCGCGCCGGATGGTTTCCTCGGGCACCGTGGTGGTGGCGATGTCGATGTCGGCGACCGGTTGGCCGATCAGCGCATTGCGCACCGCACCGCCGGCGACGCGCGCGTCCTCGCCGCCGTCGGTCAGCGCGGCGAGCAGGCGCTGCAGGTGGCTTTCGCCGAGCCAACCGGCCCTGCCCGCGATCGACACCGGATCGCTCACCTATAGAGCCTCTCGTAAAGCGTTCGGATGATGCCGGCGGTGACGCCCCAGATGCGCTGGCCGCCATAGGGCATCTCGTAAAAGAACCATTCGAGGTCGTTCCACATGCGGCTGTCTCTGGCGTGGTTGGCAGGGTCCATCAGAAAGCGTAGCGGCACCTCGAAGGCGGCATCGACTTCATCGGAATTCAGCGTCAGGCTGAAACCGGGCCGCACAATCCCGAGCACCGGGGCGATGCGATAGCCGCTGCCAGAGACGTAATCCGGCATGCGGCCGATGATCTCGATGTAATTCTTATCAAGACCGATCTCCTCGAATGTCTCGCGCAACGCCGCCGCCTCGGGGCTCACATCGGTTGGATCGATGGTTCCACCGGGGAAAGCCACCTGCCCCGAATGGTTGCGCAGTTTTTCCGCGCGCCTGGTCAAAAGGACCGTGGCCTCATGGCCATGGTCGACCACCGGGATCAGCACGGCGGCATCGCGCAACGCCTTGGCCAGCTTCAGCCTGGGATGGCCGGGATTGAAGCGGTGGTCGCCAAAATCATCGCCGGCATGCGCCTGCGGCTGCGCCGCGACGCGCCGGCGAAAATTCTCGGCCGAAAACGGCACCGGCATCACCTGATCCATCATAGGCGGTCCATCATGCGCTCAGCCGCTTCAGTTTCTCAGCCGGCATGATCGGATAGACCTCGCCTTTCGAATGGACGGCAAACATCGTCTTGCCACCGATGTCGATCTCTTCGCCGTGCTCGACCAGCTCGTACATCACCGGCCGCGCCACCAACGCCTCCAGTCGCCCGCGCACCAGCACATAGGGTTTCAGGCCACCGGTCTCGTCCTCATCGACGAAGCGCAGCGGATGCTCCGGCCCGGCCTCGACCACATCGCCGACATTGGTTCGGAAGGTGATGATTTGCCCGTCGCCGGCGCCCGACACATCCATCTCGACGGCGACGAACGGTGCATCGGCGACACGGATGCCGACCTTTTCCACCGGCGTCACCAGATAGGTCTTGCCGTCCTCGTCCTTGCGCAGCACCGAGGAAAAAAGCTGCACCAACGGCATCCGGCCGATCGGCGTTCCCAGATAAAACCAGGTGCCGTCCTGCTTGATCTCCATGTCGAGATCGCCGCAAAACGCTGGATTCCACCGTTCCACCGGCGCCGGCCCCTTGCCGGCGCGCGCCGCACGCGAGACCAGCGCCTCCAGCCCGCGCGGCTCGGTCGCGGCCGTCAGGCTCTCTTCACGATAGTCCGCGGCTTCTGTCATGGTCACGAAATAGTCACTGTTGTTCCGCTTGTCAGCCTAAGTCTGTGATTTAAGTTCATTGCAGGCTCCATGCGAGGCCGAATCGCGGCATTCTGCGGCACCCAAGGTGCCAAGCGGTATTTCCAATCAGAAGGATCGATGCTGCATGAGCGTTATGATCAAGGAAAGCCCGATCAGCGAAAAGGACATGGTGGAGCAGGCCGAGAAGGCGCTGGCCGACATTTCGAGGGTCCGCGACGGCGTCGGCCGGGTCATCTTCGGCCAGGAAAGTGTCGTCGAGCGCACGCTTGTGGCATTGCTCGCCGGCGGCCATGCGCTGCTGGTCGGCGTGCCCGGCCTCGCCAAGACCAAGCTGGTCGAAACGCTGGGCATCGTGCTCGGCCTCGATTCGCGCCGCATCCAGTTCACGCCCGACCTAATGCCATCCGACATTCTCGGCTCCGAGGTGATGGAGCAGGATGAATTCGGCAAGCGTTCGTTCCGCTTCATCTCCGGGCCGATCTTCGCGCAACTGCTGATGGCTGACGAGATCAACCGCGCCTCGCCGCGCACCCAGTCGGCGCTGCTGCAGTCGATGCAGGAATACCACGTCACCATTGCCGGCGTGCGCCATGACCTGCCGTCGCCGTTCCACGTTCTGGCGACGCAGAACCCGCTGGAGCAGGAAGGCACCTATCCACTGCCCGAGGCTCAGCTCGACCGTTTTCTGATGCAGGTCGACATCCTCTACCCCGAGATCGAGGCGGAGCGCCGCATCCTGCTGGAAACCACCGGCATCGAGGATGCCAAGGCCGAAAACGTGCTGCAGCCGGCGCGGCTGAAGGATATCCAGACGCTCATCCGCCGCATGCCGGTGCCGGAAAGCGTCGTCGAGGCGATCCTCAAGCTGGTGCGCTCGGCGCGCCCCGGCCAGGGCAACGCCGATACCGACAAGCACGTCGCCTGGGGCCCAGGCCCGCGCGCCAGTCAGGCGCTAACGCTGTGCGCCCGCGCCCGCGCCCTCTATGACGGCCGGCTGGCGCCGTCGGTCGACGACGTCCGCGCGCTGGCCGAGCCGGTGCTGCAGCACCGCATGGCGCTGACCTTCACCGCCCGCGCCGAGGGTACCACGGTGCGCGACGTGGTGGCGAAGCTCGCGAAAGGGATTTGATGGCGCGCATCGGCGAAGCCCAGGCACCGGCAGCGACGCGCGATGCGCTCGCCCGAGGCCGGTTGCGGGCGTCGCTGGTGCCGGACCTGCTGGTCGAGGCGCGCCGCATCGTCAACACGGTGATTGCTGGGTGGCATGGCCGCCGCAAGCGCGGCATCGGCGAGAATTTCTGGCAGTTCCGGCCCTATGTCGAAGGCGATTCCTCGCGCATCGACTGGCGCCGCTCGGCCCGCGACGACCACACCTATGTCCGCGACCGCGAATGGGAGGCCGCCCATACGGTGTGGCTGTGGGCCGACCCCTCGCCTTCCATGCTCTACAAATCGACCGGAACCAGCGTTTCCAAGGAATCGCGCGCCCTGGTGCTGGCGCTGGCCATGGCCGAGCTTTTGTCGCGCAGCGGCGAGCGCATTGCCTGGCCGGGCCTGACCGACCCGTTCACCGCCCGCAATGGCGCCGAGCGCATCGCGGCGCAGTTGATGCACGCTGCCGACCTGCCGGCAAAGCCCGACCTGTCCGGCATTCGCCGCTTCTGCGACATCGTCATCGTCAGCGATTTCCTCGACCCGGTCGAGGACACGATAGCCTGGCTGGACGTGCTCGCCCGCCACGGCGTGCGCGCCCATCTGATCGAGGTCGCCGATCCGGCCGAGGAAAGCTTCCCCTATGCCGGCCGCACCGAATTCACTGATCCTGAGACCGGCGACAAGCTGACCGCCGGCCGCGCCGAAATGCTGGGCGAGGAATATCGCCTGCTTTATGCCGCCCGCCGCCAGGAACTGGCCGGTTGGTGCAAACGGCTCGGCTGGAGCTATACCGTCAATCATACCGACCGCCTTGCCTCCGAGGCGCTGGTGCGCATCCACATGGCGATGACTGCCGACGGCAGCTTTGCCGGGAGGGCCAGCGCATGAGCTGGCTGCCGCTCTCCTTCGGGGCGCCGATGGTGCTGTGGGGCTTGCTGGCGCTGCCGGTGATCTGGTGGCTTCTGCGGTTGACCCCGCCCAGGCCGCAAACCGAGGTGTTTCCGCCGCTCAGGATTCTCGCCCGCGTGCTGAGGCGCGAAGAAACGCCGCAGCAGAGCCCTTGGTGGCTGACGCTGCTCAGGCTGCTGATGGCCGCGCTTATCGTGGCAGCACTTGCCGAACCCGTCTTCAACCCGCGCGAAAAGCTGCCGGCCGAGGGCGCTGCCCTGGCGCTGGTGATCGATAATGACTGGGCAAGCGCGGCCGACTGGGGCAAGCGCGTCGCCACCGCCGAGCGGCTGATCGCCGACGCCAATTCGAACGGCGTGCCGGTGCTCATCGCTTTCACCGCCGAAAAACCGAATGCCGAGATCGGCCCCTTCGATGCCGCTGCCGCGCTCAACCGGCTGCGCGCGGCAAAGCCGCGGCCGATCCCGACCGACCGTCCCGCCGTCTATGCCCGCGTCGCGACAGCCCTGGAAACGCTGCCAGGCGCCAGCGTCGCCGTGCTCGCCGATGGCCTGGCGGCGCAAGGCGACGAAGCCGCGTTCAACACGCTACTGTCGAAGAACGCGGCACGTGTCGTCTGGGCCGTCTCCGACCGGCTGTCGCTGACCGGCCTGACCGGCGCCGACAACCAGGTCGACGGCTTCGCCCTGACCGCCATCCGCGCACCCGGCGACCCGGCGCCTGCGCAAGTCACCGCCGGCGCCTTCGACGACAAGGGCCGCCGCATCGCCGACGCGACGCTGACCTTTGCTCCCGGCGTATCCACCGCTACCGGCACGATGGCAGTGCCGTTCGAACTGCGCAACGATTTCGCCTATATCGCGCTCGATGGCGAGCGCCAGGCCGGCGCCGTCCGCGTGCTCGATGAGAGTTCAAAACGCCGCCGCGTCGGGCTGCTGTCGCAGGCCGAGGCCGACCAGGCGCAACCGCTGCTGTCGCCGCTCTATTACATCCGCCGCGCCCTGCAGCCTTTCGCCGATCTGGTCGAGCCATCGAGCGTCGATCTCGCCGACGCCATCCCGCAACTGCTCGACCAGAAGCCGGCGATGATCGTCATGGCCGATGTCGGCACCATTCCGGAACAGGCGCGGCAAAGGCTGGTCGACTGGGTCGACAAGGGCGGCACGCTGGTGCGTTTTGCCGGCTCGCGGCTGGCCGCCGCCGGCAATGACGACGATCTGCTGCCGGTCCGGCTGCGCACAGGCGAGCGCTCGCTCGGCGGTGCACTATCATGGACGGCCCCACAGCCGGTCACCGAATTCCCGAAAACCGGCCCCTTCGCCGACCTCGCGCCGCCCAGCGAGGTCACAGTCACCAGGCAGGTGCTGGCCGAACCGACGCCCGACATTGTCGAGCGCACCTGGGCCACGCTTGCCGACGGCACGCCGCTGGTGACCGGGATGAAGAAGGACAAGGGTACGCTCGTGCTGTTCCACGTCACCCCCGAGGCGACATGGTCCAACCTGCCGATCTCCGGCAGCTTTGTCGAGATGCTGCGGCGCATCGTGCAACTGTCGCGCAACCAGGGCGCGGCGGTCGCCAATGCCGAAGCCGCCGCCACTTCGCTGGCGCCCTACCGCATGGTTGCCGCCGACGGCACGCTGGTGCCGCCGACGCCGGATGCCAGGCCGCTGGTGCCCGGCGCCGGCCCGCTGCCGGTGACGCTGGAAAACCCGCCCGGCCTGTATGGCTCCGAGACGGGGGTATTCGCCCACAATCTGCTCGGTGGCGACAGTACGTTCACGCCGCTGGCACGGCCTGAGATCACCGTGCCGGTCACCACCGTCCAGTATGCCTTCGACGAGCAGCGCAACCTCAAAGGTCCGCTGGTCACGGCGGCCCTGGTGCTGATGGTGCTCGACACGCTTGCCGTATTCTGGATGGGCGGCCTGTTGTCGCGCCGGCCGCGCCGTGCCGGCGCTGCCGCGACGGCAGCCGTCCTGCTGATTGCGCTCGGCGCGCTGGTTGGCCATGCCGACATCGCCCGCGCCGACGACGCCAAACCGGGCGATACGGAGGCCATCGGGGACATTTCAAAGACCCGGATCGCCTATGTGCTGACCGGCGAGCCGGGTGTCGATTCGATCAGCCGCGCCGGGCTCGAAGGCCTGACCCGCTTTCTCATCGAAAAGACCGCGCTCGAGCCCGGAGCACCGGCCGGCGTCGACATCTCGAAGGACGAACTGTCCTTCTACCCGCTGATCTACTGGCCGATCGACCCCTCCGCCCCGATGCCGAGCGAGGCCGCCATCGCCCGCATCGACGCCTACATGCAGCAGGGCGGAACGGTTTTGTTCGACACGCGCGACCAGTTCGCCAACGGCATTGGTGCGGATTCGACCAGCCCGGCGACGGAGCGGCTGCGCGACATCCTCGGCAACCTCAACGTGCCACCGCTGGAACCGGTGCCGTCGGACCACGTGCTGACCAAATCCTTCTACATCCTTCCAGAGTTTCCCGGCCGCTTTGCAGGCAGCCCGCTTTGGGTCGAGGCGTCTCTCGAAGCCAGCAACACCGAAAACCGCCCGGTGCGCACCGGCGACGGCGTTTCGCCAATCATGATCACCGCCAATGATTTCGCCGGCGCCTGGGCGGTCGACGAGAATGGCGACCCGCTATTGCCGACCGTGCCGTCGGATCCGATGCAGCGCATCTATGCGCTGCGCGCCGGCGTCAACATCATGATGTACATGCTGACCGGCAACTACAAATCCGACCAGGTGCACGTCCCGGTGCTGCTCGAACGGCTGGGGCAATAGACCATGAACTGGTCGCTCGCCTTCGAACCGCTCACCACCTGGCCGCTACTCGCCGTGGTTCTGGTGCCGCTGCTGCTGCTGGCGCTGGTCGGCCTTTGGTTTCGCCAGCGCGGCGCGATCTTCCGCCTGGCAGCCCTGATTGCCCTGACCGCGGCGCTGCTCAATCCGGTGTTCCTCGACGAAGAACGCGAGCCGCTGAAAAGCATCGTCGCCGTCGTCGTCGACTGCAGCCAGAGCCAGGATATCGGCGACCGCACCAAGCAGACCGACGCGGCGTTGGCCGGGCTTCAGCAG
Organism: Mesorhizobium sp. M0571; assembly: GCF_040320985.1. Classification (NCBI taxonomy): domain Bacteria; kingdom Pseudomonadati; phylum Pseudomonadota; class Alphaproteobacteria; order Hyphomicrobiales; family Phyllobacteriaceae; genus Mesorhizobium; species Mesorhizobium sp. M0571. Next base: position 25,600 of record NZ_JAMYQT010000006.1, on the reverse strand, counting down.
CGTCTCGGCCGCTTCAAGCAGTTCGACGTCCGTGTCGTCGAAGCCGGCAAGTCCGAAGCCGCCGACGAGCGCACCGAGACGCGGTTGTTTTCCTCGCTCGAAAATGCTTTCCGCGACGTGCCGCCGTCGCGTATCGGCGGCGCCATCATGGTCACCGATGGCGAGGTGCATGACGCGCCGCCCGGCGCACCCGACTTCAACGCGCCGCTGCATGCGCTGATTACCGGCAACGACCATGAAAAGGACCGCCGCATCCGCTTCGAGAACGCGCCGCGCTTCGGCCTCGTCGGCAAGCCGCTCGACATGACCTATCGCGTCATCGCCACCAACAACGAAACCGGCCCGGTCGATGTCCGCGTATCGGTGAACGGCGAGCAGGTATCGGTCGAGCACGCCAACATAGGCCAGGCGATGCCGCTGCAGGTGACCATTCCCAGCGCCGGGCGCAACATCGTCGAACTCGCCATCGACCACGAGCCGGGCGAACTCACCGACACCAACAACCGCACCATCGCGCTGATCGACGGCATCCGCGAAAATCTGCGCGTGCTGCTCGTTTCCGGCGAACCGCATGCCGGCGAGCGCACCTGGCGCAATTTGCTGAAATCCGACGCTTCGGTCGACCTCGTGCACTTCACCATCCTGCGCCCACCGGAAAAGCAGGACGGCACGCCGATCAACGAATTGTCGCTGATCGCCTTCCCGACCCGCGAGCTGTTCGTCGAGAAGATCAAGGATTTCGACCTGATCATCTTCGACCGCTATCAGCACCGCGACGTGCTGCCGATCCTCTATTACGATTACATCTCCGAATATGTCGAAAAAGGCGGCGCGCTGCTGATCGCGGCAGGCCCCGAATATGCCGGCGAAAGCTCGATCGCCCGCACGCCGCTGATGTCGGCGCTGCCGGCAATGCCGACCGGCGAGGTCATCGACAAGGCGTTCTACCCACGTCTCACCGATACCGGCCAGCGTCATCCGGTCACGCGCGGGCTCGATGGCTCCGCGACCGAGCCGCCGCACTGGAGCCGCTGGTTCCGAACCATCGGCGTCGAGAACCCCGAGGGCGAGGTGGTGATGAAGGGCGCTGACAACCGGCCGCTGCTGCTGCTCGACCGCAAGGGCGAAGGTCGCGTCGGCATGCTTCTGTCCGACCAGGGCTGGCTGTGGGCGCGCGGCTTCGAGGGTGGCGGCCCGCATGTCCAGCTCTACCGGCGTATCGCCCACTGGCTGATGAAGGAGCCTGAGCTCGAAGAGGAGCGGCTGACCGCCGACGGCCGCGGCATGGTGCTGGAAATCCGCCGCCAGACGATGAGCGACGACCCCGGCCCGGCGCAAGTCATTACGCCATCCGGCAAGGCGCTGATCGTCAGGCTCGAGAAATCCGAACCAGGCGTCTTCCTCGGCAGTGTCGAGACCAGCGAAATCGGTCTCTATCAGGTCGGCAATGGCGACCTGACCGCATTGGCCCATGTCGGGCCGGTCAACGCGCCGGAATTCACCGACGTCGTCTCCACCGAGACCCGGCTGAAACCACCGGCTGAGGCAACCGGCGGCAGCGTTCGCCGGCTGGCGCCGGCCTCGGCACTTGGCAATCTCACCAGCACGGTCACGCTGCCCTCTATCGTCCCAGTGCGTTCCTCGGGCGCGGCTTCCGGCAATGACTGGATCGGCCTGCGCACCACCGACGACAGCGTGCTCAAGGCCGTCTCGCGCGTGCCGCTGTTTGGCGGCTTCCTCGGCCTCGGCCTGCTGCTTCTGGCAATGGGCTCGATGTGGTACCGCGAAGGGCGGTAGCACCTCTTAACTTCTCCCCTGTCGGGCCCGAAGGGCGGGCGAGCCCCGTGACTCGCCCGGGCGGTGGATTGGCGCGCAGCGCCAAGATGGTTTAGCGGGGTGCTGGACGAAAGGGTAGCTGCCAAGCTCGAGCACCCTCATCCGACCGAGCTTCGCTCGGCCACCTTCTCCCACAAGGGGAGAAGGAAGAAAGCGAACCGCTCTACTCCTCCGGCTCCGTCGTGAACATCAGCGGGTAGCCCTTGGCCTTGCCGGCATCGGTTGCCCGCGCCGCCTTGGTCTCTGCGACATCCCTGGTGAAGACGGCGACGACGCAGACGCCGCGCCGGTGCGCGGTGATCATTACCCTATGCGCCTGGTCTTCACTGAGCTTGAACTCGGCCTTCAGCACCGTCACGACGAACTCGCGCGGTGTGAAATCGTCATTGACCAGGATCACCTTGTAGAGCTTCGGCCGTTCGACCTTCGGCTTCGTGCTGGTACCGGGTTTTGTCGTGATTTCAGGCATCGGACCAGCAATTGCATGCGACAGCTTTGCGGTCATTTTGGCATGGGCAACAGCGGTCGTCCATTCAACCGCACGCGATCGGTTTCCCGGCCGTGCAGTTCACAAGTCCGTGCCTATGTGGGAACTGCCGGCTGGCGTTCAACGGGCGAGTGGGCCGGGAACGCCGTACTGTCTCGCACGCAACAAAAAGACGACCGCTCCAGGCAAATCGCAACTGGAGCGGTCTTCTCTTGGGGTAAAAGATGTCGCTTGATCAGGCCTTCGGAGCTGCCTTGACCGCGTGCTTCTTGTGCTTCTTGACGGTCTTCTTGGCAGCGACCTTCTTCACGGCCTTGGCCGGCGCAGTCGTCGTTGTGGTCGTCGCAGCCGGGGTGGTGGTAGCAGCATTGGCGCTGCTGGCGCCGAGAACCGGCATCGAGAAGGCCAGCGCGATGGCGAGACCGAGGGCGGAGAGGAGGGACTTTTTCATGGCTTCACTTCCTTTTTTGTGCAGATCGGATTGAGTGTCACTGAACGGGATCGATCGGTGTCACTCCAAGCAGCTTCAAAGCGTTCGCGAGCGTCCGGATTCCCTGTGCCTGTTTCTTGTTGGCGCAGAACCGGTTTCCCTTTCTTTGAAGTGCTTTCGCCGCGGTGACCTGCGTTGCCGCGGCATGGGTTTCGAGGGCTTCGTCAAACTGGCGGTTCAGATCGATGCAACGCTCGCTGCGGGTGGTCGCCACCTTTGCATCGGCCGCCTTTGCATTGGCCACCTTCGCATCGGCCAGCTTTGCATCGGCTTGTTCGACCGCGGCCGTGACGAGCGAAATGGAAAGCAACGCACCCATCAGACTGATCGAGAACCTTTGCATTGGTCTGTCCGTAATCCCGTAACGCGTGTCGCAGCCGATGATCTGACCGCCACGGCACCACTTATGCCTTTGATTTTTTTCGGCAGTTTTTCCGGATTGTAGAATTTTGTTTCTGGATTGTTTCTGGGCAGCCCGGATCGAGCCACCGATCTCCACTGGCCAACTTATGGCCTGAATTCTATCGTCTGGCTGACGGCCGAAGCACGGCTTGGGCGATCCACAAATGACAGGTTCCTTGTGAAATCCGACCCCCACATACTGATCGTCGACGACGACAAGGGCATTCGCGACCTGCTTCAGGAGTTTTTCCAGAAGCGGGGGCTGCACACGCTGGTTGCCGCCGACGGCATCGAGATGGAAACCATCCTGCGCCGCGCCCAGGTCGATCTTATCGTTCTGGACGTCATGCTGCCCGGCAAGAGCGGGCTGGAACTCTGCCGCGAGCTGCGCACCAATTATTCCACGCCGATCATCATGCTGACCGCGGTCACCGAGACCACCGACCGCGTGGTTGGCCTGGAGATGGGCGCCGACGACTACGTGCCGAAACCCTTCGATCCGCGCGAGCTGCTCGCACGCATCCGTGCCGTCTTGAGACGCAATGGCGCCGCCGAGCCGCGACGCGCCGCCTCGCGGCAGATCTACCATTTCGCCGGCTGGACGATGGACTGTTCGCGCCGCCGGCTGATGGCGCCCGGCGATGTCAGGATCGAGCTGACGATGGCCGAGTTCAATCTCCTGCAGACCTTCGTCAAGAGCGCGCAGCGCGTACTGAGCCGCGAGCAGCTGATCGAGCTGTCCGGCGGCGACAGCGGCTACAGCTTCGACCGCAGCGTCGACATTCTGGTCAGCCGGCTGCGGCGCAAGATGGAGGACGACCCGAAAACGCCGAAGTTGATCCTGACTGTGCGCAGCGGCGGCTATCAGTTCCTGCCTGAGACGACCTCCGAATGAGACGCATCCTGCCGCAAACGCTGCCGGTCTGGGTGCTGCTCATCGTCATCGCCGGCCTGCTGATCAGCCAGATCGCGACCCTCTACATCGTTTCGCGCGACCGTGCCGCCGCCAATGACGTCGTCGATCTCTACCGGCTGAACGACCGCGCCTTCTCGCTGGTACAGCTGATGCATGACGCCACCCCCGAACAGCGCAAGGCGACGGCCTCCGGCCTGTTCAACGCCACTTACGCGCTCACCGTCTCCGGCACGCCCGCTGTTACTTCGTCGATAGCCGGCGACGACGAGCTGGCCGAATTGGAGGACATATTGGTCGGCCGGCTATCGAAGTTCGGCATCACCGACGCGCGGGTCCGCCGCGATCCGGCAACGCACGAAGCCGACGCTCCCGGTGGGACGGTCGCCGGCCCCGATATCGGCCAGGTCGAGCGCGACCTGCTGGTGCTGGCGGCCGATTTCGCCCAGAGCGACAAGCTGACCGCTTCGCTTCGCTTTGCCGACGGCCAATGGCTGAACTTCACCGAGCCGAACACACCGGCCGGACCGATACTGAGCTTCGATAGCCTGCCGCTCTATGCCTTGATCGCCGGGCTGGTGGTGGCTTCCTCGATCTGGTCGCTGCGCCGGCTGACGGCGCCCTACCGGATGATGGAGACCGCGGTGAAGCGGATCGGCGAGGACGTGAAAAGCCCGCCGATCGCCGAGAGCGGCAGCCGCGAGGTGCGTACCGCGGCAAAGGCGGTCAATGCCATGCAGGCGAGGCTGCGCGCCTACGTCGAGGACCGCGAGCATCTTGCGGCCGCACTGGCGCACGACCTGCGCACGCCGCTGACCAGGATGCGGCTGCGCCTCGAACTGCTGAGGAATTCGTCCGTCCGCGCCGCACTGGCGCACGACCTCGCCGACATCGAAGGCATTGCCAGCTCGGTCATCGACTTCGCCACCTTCGAAGTGACCGAGGAAAAGAGCGAGAGGATCGATTTCTGGTCGCTGGTGGAATCGATCGCCGACGGCTTCGACGAGGTCTCCTTCGACAATGACGACGCGCGCTCGCGCGGCCTGATCTGCATGGCGCGGCCGGTCGCGCTCCGGCGCTGCGTCACCAACCTCGTCCAGAACGCCGTGACCTATGGCAAGAGGGCGCATCTCAGCCTGCGTCAATCAGGCAAGACAATCACGCTGGCGATCCATGACGAAGGGCCGGGCATACCGCAAGCCGAGCTCGACGCCGTGTTCGGCTCGTTCGTGCGCCTGGAACAGTCGCGCAACCGTCAGACCGGCGGCCTCGGCCTCGGCCTGACCATAGCCCGCAACATCGCCCGCGCCGCCGGCGGTGAAGTCAGCCTGTCCAACCATCCCGATGGCGGCCTGTTGACGGAACTGAGATTGCCGCTGGCGGTTTAGCTTGCGGTATCGGGCTAAGCCGGCGTTCCTTCGCGCCCCCCCTCTGCCCTGCCGGGCATCTCCCCCACGTGGGGGAGATTGGCAGTTTCGCTGACGGCGACTTTTCTTTGAAGTTTGGAGTGGCGAAACCGGCCATGACAGCCAATTTCCTCCTTGTGGGGAGATGTCCGGCAGGACAGAGGCGGACGCGACCAAGCTCGGCCTTGTTTTTCTAGCGCCGCAACACTGCGCTCAGAACGTCCCTGACGCCGATCGCGCCGACGAAGCGCGACTGGTCGTCGAACAGCGCAACGGGTGCGGTCTGCGAACGGTGCATGGCCAGCATCACGGTCTTCAGCGAAGTGCCGGGATTGGCCCAGAACACCTGCGCCGTCTCCTCCGGCTGGGCCTCGACATCGGCGCAGGAGACCCACACCGCCGGCTTGCCGTCGCGCTCGGCCGCTGCCACCAACCCATGCTCGTCGATCTTGAAGCGTGTCGTCTTGCGCCGATCGAGCCACACCCAGCCGTCCTCTCCGTGCTCGAGGTCGCGACGGTCGCGCATGACGTTCCAGGCGGTCAGCACCGAAAGCGGGTTCACATTGGCGATGAAGTCGCGGACATAGTCGTTGGCAGGCCGCAGCACGATGTCTTCCGGCGCACCGGTCTGCACGATGCGCCCGCCCTCCATGATGGTGATGTGAGTGCCGATCTTCAGCGCCTCCTCGAGATCGTGGCTGACGAAGATGATGGTCTTCTTCAGCTCGGCCTGAAGCTGCAGCAGCTCGTCCTGCAGCTTGGTCCGGATCAGCGGATCGAGTGCCGAGAACGGCTCGTCCATCAACAGGATCGGCGCCTCGGTGGCGAAGGCGCGCGCCAGGCCGACGCGCTGCTGCATGCCGCCGGAAAGCTCATGCGCGTATTTCTTCGACCACTGGTCGAGATGAACCAGCTTCAGCTGTTTGGTCACCCGCTTCTTGCGCTCGGCTTCAGGCACGCCGGCGAGCTCGAGGCCGAGGCCGACATTTTCCTCCACTGTGCGCCACGGCAGCAGGCCGAACTGCTGAAACACCATCGCCACCTGTTTCTGCCGCAACCGCCGAAGCGTCGCCTCGTCGCAGGTGACAACGTCGACCGTGCCGTCGCCGTCCTTGACCAGCACCTGGCCGCGCGAGACCACGTTCAGCCGGTTGACGGCTCTGAGCAGCGTCGATTTGCCGGAGCCGGAAAGCCCCATCAGCACCGAGATCTCACCCTCATGCACGGTGAGGCTGGCGCCGGCGCAGCCCAGCACGTTGCCGGTCTGTTCGAGGATCTCGGCGCGAGTGGCGCCGCTGTCGATCAGCGCCAGCGAGCCTGCCTGGTCGGCGCCGAAGACGATGTCGACATTTCTGAAATCGACGGCGACGGTCATTTCTTGCCTCCCACGCCGATGCGCGTCATTCGGTCGAGCACGATGGCGAGCACGACGATGGCCAGCCCTGCCTCAAGCCCGAGGTCGATTTTCCTGGAACCCAACGCGCGGTTGATCTCGGTGCCGAGGCCGCCGGCGCCGATGAGAGCGGCGAACACCACCATCGACAGCGACAGCATGATCGACTGGGTCAAGCCGGCCATGATGGTGGGCAGCGCCGAAGGCAATTCGACCTTCCACAGCAGTTGGCGCCTGGTGGCACCGAAGGCCTCGCCGGCCTCGATGATCGATTTCGGCACCGAGGTGACGCCGAGATGGGTGAGACGGACCGAGGTCGGGATGACGAAGATGATGGTGACGATGAGGCCGGGAGCGTTGCCGAGCCCGAACAATGTCAGCACCGGGATCAGGTAGACGAAGGTCGGTAGCGTCTGCATCAGGTCGAGCACCGGCAGCATGATGCGGTAGACCTTCGGCTTGTGCGCGGCCCAGATGCCGAGCGGCACGCCGATGGCCATCGAGGTGGCGGCGGCGGCAACCACCAGCACCAGCGTCTCCACCGTCTGCTTCCACAGGTTCTGGTTGAGGATGAACAGCAGTCCGAGGAAGACGGCCAATGCCAGCCCCTTCGAACGCTGCAGGGCATAGGCGAGCAATGCGATCAGCGCGATGAGCAGGACGGGCGGCAACAGAAGAAGTCCGTCGACCATCCCGTCGAGCAGGAAATTTAGACCATTGGAAAAGGCCCTCAGGACGGTGTTGAAATTGTCGGTGAGGAAGGTGAAGAAGGCCTTTCCCCAAGCGCCTACGGGGATCTTGTAGCTGACCAGGAATTTTGAAATCGGATCCATCTTCCCCTCTTCTGTCGGCGCGCCATCCTAGCCGGACGGTCATCTTGTCACAGCACATGAAAAAGGGCAGCCTTTTAAGATGGCTGCCCTTCTTGGTTGGTTACCTTGAATTCAAAGCCGGCTCAGCTCCCGAGCGCAGTTTTGACGGCTGCCGCGGCGTCGCCGCCATCGAAAGTGGTCACGCCGGCAATCCAGGGCGTGACCGCGTCCGGGTGCTTCTTCAGCCAGTCGCCCGCTGCCGTGTTGGCATCGGCGCCCTTGATGATTGCGTCCATTATCTCGCCTTCCATGTCCAGATTGAACTTCAGATTGGCGATGAACTTTCCGGCATTCGGGCACTCGGTGGTGTAGCCCTTGCGCACGTTAGTATGCACGGTGGCGGCGCCGAAGCCGCTGTCGCCCATGCCGCCGAGATATGTGATCTTCATGGCGCCCATCACCGGATGCGGCGTCCAGCCGAGGAAGGCGATCCATTCGTTGTTTTTCATCGCCTGGTCGGCTTGGGTAAGCATGCCAGCTTCCGAGGATTCAACCAACTCAAACCCTGCGAGATTGTCTTCCGGCTTGGCGATCATATCGAGGATGATCTTGTTTCCGTCATTGCCGGCTTCGATGCCGTAGATCTTGCCGTCGAACTTGTCCTTGAATTTGCCGAGGTCGGTCAGCGTCTTGACGCCGGCATCCGCGACATAGGTCGGCACCACTAGGCCATAGCCGGCTCCCGCCAAATTCTCGCTGATGGTCTCGACAGATCCGTCAGCGGTGAATGGCTGGATGATGCTGGCCATCGACGGCATCCAGTTGCCGAGGAAAACATCGACGTCTTTGTTCTTGAGCGATTCGTAGGTTACCGGCACGCCAAGCTGGATGACCTTCGGCTCATAACCAAGTGCGGTGAGCAGCACCGAGGCTATGCCGGTTGTCGCCTGGATGTCGGTCCAGCCGACATCGGACATGCGCACCGTCTTGCAGCTTTCCGCATCGCCGGCGAAGGCCCCAGTCGTGGATAGAAAAGCCGCCAGGCCGAGACCGGCGACGAATGAATTCATGCGCGACATAGAAATTCTCCCATTTCAGTTCTCGGTGAAGCGAAGTGGCGGTTTTATCTCCACCTTTGTTCCGTCAGCCAAACACCATTCTGCTGCGGTTTCAAGCACTAAGGCAATCACGAACAACGGCGCAGGCTGGCCGATCAGCGACACGCCCGCCGCTTTACGGATGGAAGTCGTCTTTTCCCGGTGGAATGTAGGCGCTCCCCCTCCCCGCTTTGTTGCAACTCGGCTTAAAAGGACGGCATGGCCAAGCTGTACTTCCATTATGCGACGATGAATGCCGGCAAGACGACGATGCTGTTGCAGGCCTCGTACAATTACCGCGAGCGCGGCATGACGACGATGCTGTTCATCGCCGGCCACTACCGCAAGGGCGATACCGGGCTGATCTCGTCGCGCATCGGCCTGGAGACGGAGGCCGAGATGTTCCGCGACGGCGACGATCTGTTTGCCCGGGTCGCCGAGCATCACGACCACGCCACGGTGCATTGCGTCTTCGTCGACGAGGCGCAGTTCCTCGAAGAGGATCAGGTCTGGCAACTCGCCCGCATCGCCGACCGGCTGAACATCCCGGTCATGTGCTATGGCCTGCGCACCGATTTCCAGGGCAAGCTGTTTTCCGGCTCGCGCGCCCTGCTGGCGATATCAGACGACCTGCGCGAGGTGCGCACCATCTGCCGTTGCGGCCGCAAGGCGACGATGGTGGTCCGCCTCGGCGCCGACGGCAAGGTGGCGAAACAGGGCGAACAGGTGACGATCGGCAAGGACGTCTATGTCTCACTCTGCCGCCGCCATTGGGAAGAGGAAATGGGCCGCGCCATGCCCGACGATTTCATCGGCTTCATCAAAACCTGACCAGCGCGTTGCTTCCATCCGACCGCCCAGCCGACATTCGTTCGGCAATCGCGCCATCGTGCGGCGCTTGTTAAGGCCTGCTTCCTATTTTCAAAACCTCTCAGCCAGAGCCGTCGGGGAGTTCCCATGCTTCGAGCCATCTCATCTGCAACTGCTTTCCTCATCGTCGGCGCTCTTGCCGCGCATGCCGACGGCGATGCCGCTCTCGGCAAGAAGGTCTTCAACAGATGCATGGCCTGTCACGAGGCAACGAGCGACCGCGACAAGGTCGGCCCGCATCTGCTGGGTGTCGTCGGCCGCACCGCCGGCACCGCGGACAGTTATCTCAGCCGCTACTCGCAGGGGATGAAGGACGCCGGCGCCGCCGGCCTGGTCTGGGACGAAATAAACCTTGCCGAATACCTGCGCGCGCCGCGGCAGAAGGTCCCCGGCAATAAAATGGCCTTCTCCGGCCTGACCAGCGACGACGACATCGCCAATGTCATCGCCTACCTCAAGGCCGATCCCAAGCCCTGAGCGTCGCTCCCGACCTAAAGTCCAGCCGCGGTTGAAGCGGTGTCTGACCGGACGGCAGTTACACCGTAATCATTGCCTGACTATCCTGCGGTCGGCCTCCTGAAATTCTTTTGTTTTCCTGTAATCCCATGTCTTCCGTCTTTCATTCGCCAAACGCGGCACATATATTCGCGGCGGTTTGCGAAACGAAACCGATGCCGAAGCGGGAGGCCCCAATGGCGACATTGCAGAATTTCGATGCCGAGATTGCCAAGACCAAGCAGGTCGTGCAGGACATGCGCACCAAGATCGAGCAGTCCGGTACTGTGCTCGAGACGCTCGCCACCGCCGACAAGAAGATCGGCGACGCCAATTTCGACATCGAGAATGCCCGCATTGAGGATGTGCTGAAGCAGCAGAAGGTGATGGAAGGCAATATCGCCGACCTGATCATCGGCCTCGAGGACGCCACCAACGTCTTCGGCGCCGAATTCGAGAGCATGAAGAACTACACCGGCTGGGAGAACTTCGTCGGCGTCTTCTCCAGCCAGCGCAAGCAGCGCATGCGCACCGACCGCGTCCGCAACATGTCGCTGGCCGGCAATTTGCAGGAGCTGCTGGCGAAATCGGACACCATCGTCGGCATTCTCAAGGCGCAGAAGCAGGTTCTCGATACGCGCTACAAGACCTCCGAAGCCAGCCTGTCGCAGGTGATCGAGCGCCGCAAGACCACGATGACCAACCTCGAGACCGTGCAGAAGCGCATCGAGCAGCTCAACCCGATGCTGCTTGACATCGAGAACAAGATCGCCGCCTCGACCAGCCAGAAGGAGCGCACGCAGCTTGAAGGCGAGCGCTCGAAACTGGCCACGGAATACAACGAGAAGCAGGCCAAGGAGCAAGAATTGCTCGCCGAAAGCCAGACGCTGGAGCGCTACACCTCGATGTTCCAGACGTTCGTCGATTCGCTCAACAACCAGATCGCGGCGCAGTCGACGCTGATCAACAAGCTGACCATCGATACCGAGCAGCGCATCGTGCTGTACAAGGCGCTCGAAGATTCGCTGAAGACCGCCGCCCAGCAGGATGTCGCCCACAAGATCAACACGCTGGGCAGCCAGGTCGACAACACCGCCGAAGAGACCATGGCCGGCATTGGTGCTGCCTCGCAGAAGCACATTGGCGATCTGCTTGAAATGCACGAGAAGAACATGGTCGCCACCGCCGACATCCAGCGCCGCAAGAAGCTCGCCGACGATGCCTTCGCCCGCCGCTTCGACGATGTGATGAAGAAGCACAATTCGGCAAATTACGTGCAGTCGTAATTGCTGCACGTGCACTGCTCCCAAGGGCTGGCAGCATGACTCCCGAAAACGAAGCGGCGGCGCGCTATTTCTCAGCGATCGCGGCGGCACTTGGCGGCCTCGAAGTGTTCATGCGCGACGATCGCTCGCCGCTCTACCGGCATGGCATCGTCGCCAAGGTCGTCGCCGAATATATTGCGCGGCTCGACAAGTCGTTCTCATGCTGGCGCAATCGGCTGGGTTTTGCCGAGACGTTCCGCATCTCGCGCGCCGAGAGCGGCTTTCCGGTCTTCCAGAACCTGCTGGAGTTGGAAAACGACCGCCTCCAGGCCGACAGCCGTCTCGCCGTCATCCCGTTGGCCAGCGAGTTGCGCGAGGAAATGGCCGACTTCATCCTGCGCCACAAGGAATTCCCCGAAGCGTTGCAGAAGTCGATGGCCGAGCGGCTTTATCTCGAAGACGTCAAGAGCGGGACCACCTTCGGCCCGTTCACGCTGGCGCAGACGGCTAAGGTTTCAGTCAATCCGAAGACATTGCGGCCCTATTATCTGGTCCACTGGGCCTGCTTCGACGGCAGCGCCAACCTGCCGCTGGTCTACATGGCGACGGTCGAGGATTCCTCCGACGACATGATCCGGCAGCTGGTCGACAGCAGCGGCAAGCTTAATGAGAGGGTCGACATTCCGCTGCCGGTCGACGGGCTGCTCAATCCCGAGCTCGCCCACCGTTTCGACGATTTCACCGAGAAGAATTCCGCCTACACGCTGTCGCCGGCGACGATCGCGGTCAACCTCGACAAGGATTTCGAGTCGCTGCATCCCAAGCAGCTGCGTCGCGTTGTGCTCGGCCCGTTTTATTCTGCAGGGATTACCGACAACAATTCGACGGTGAGCGAAGTCCTGGCCAAGGTGCGCAAGCCGGAAAACGCCTGGCTGCTGACCTGGACCATCCAGGAGGTCTTTTCCAAGGCCGAGAAGCCCGGCCGTAAGGGGCTGTTTTCGAGCGAGAAGACAACGCAGGAATTCTTCATCAATACCGACGATCTCGAGGCCGCACGCCAGGGCGTGTCGAGCTATGAGAATCACGCGCTGATCCCGCACGAGGCCTATCAGGCGCTTTACGCCGCCGGCGAGGCGCAGAAGATCTTTTCGGGCTACAAGGTCCACATCCTGTCCAAAGGGCAGGTCATCAGCGACGTCTGACCGTCAAATCGCGGAGCTCCCCTTATGGACACCGGCCTGACCACGATCTCCGAAGCGGCAATCGAGAAGCACCGCGCCACGGCGCAGAGCTTCATCACCCGCATTGTCGTGCTGGAAGACCCGTCGCGCGAATCCGGCACCGCGCTCGCCGGCACCAACCGCCGCTTCGTCTCGACCGTTTCGGTCGGCTCGGTTCGTCGCACCCGCGAAGTCGAGCTCGCCAAAACCGTCGCCGCCGTCCATCCCAACGACCAATTGCTGACCATCCCGCAGCACACGCTGTTATTTCGCGCCCGGCGTGGGCTGGCGATTGCGCTGGCCATATCCGATGTCTTTGCCGAAGGCTCGGACCTCGAAAGCCTGCAGGCGAAAAACACCCGCGCGCCGCTCGAAGGCGAGGAAGCCGCCACTTTCAAGAAGCTGCTGTCGGCCTCTGCCTACATCTCCGTCTTCAGCCTCGCCTCCTATCTGTTCCAGCTGATCGACAGCGACGGCGAGGCGCCGAACGACACGCCCGAGCCGGACTTTTTGTTCGACACGCCGCAGGATGCGGTGAAGTCGATCGTGGCCGGCCTCGACAGGGCGATATCAGGCTCAAAGGACGACGCCGACCTGATGACCCGTGCCCGCGCCTTCGCCCGCGCTGCCATCGACGGGCTGCTGGCGCGAAAGGGCCGCTTCGACGGCATCGGCCCGTTCGAGAACGCCCATATCCGCATCGACGTCGACGATTTTACCCTTGATGGTTTCGACGTCGCCCCCGGCAAGCGGGCAAAGCCGCTGGTGATGACGTTCAAAAAACCGGAAGAGGTCGTCGGCAACCACATCGCCAAATACCAGTCGGTCAAGCTGGCCAAGATGCTGATGGCCTACGACTTCGAGCGCGAGCTGAACCCCTTCGTCGAGCTTGGCGGCTTCCTGTTCACCTTCATCGGCGACGGCGCGCCCGGCACCGGCAAGACGACGCTGATCCAGATGATCGCGGGCCTGCTCAACGGCTACTGCCAGGTCGCCGGCTATCCCTTTGCTTACGAGAATTTCGGTGTCGACCAGATCTCCTCCTACCAGGGCAAGTCCGGCCAGAATTGCCGCCAGTTTATCAACAATGTGCTGAACCCGCGCGTCATCGGCTTCGGCACCATCGACGATATCGACCAGGTGGCGGCACGCCGGTCCGACGATCGCGCCTCGGCCGGCCAGCAGGAAATCACCGGTGTCTTGATGGACGCGTTTGCCGGCGCGGCCACCGTCGTGCGCGGCAATTGCTCGTTCGGCATGTTTTCCAACTATCCCGAGAACGTCGACGACGCGTTGCGCCAGCGCGCCGGCGCCCGCTGGCTGGTCGACGGCCCGCAGAGCCGCGACGATTATATCGACATCTTCGTTCTGCTCGCCGGCAAGAACCACAAGATCCCGCTCGGCGACCACAAGCTCTATGCCGCTCAGGAAATCCAGCGCGCGGTGATGGAGGCCTATGAGGAGCATGAGAAGCCGCAGGAAGACGGGTTGATGAAGGTCTATGAGCGCTACATGAAGGAGAACGGCGCGCCGAAGTCGATGGCCGATATCGGCACCTATCTGCACTTGATCAAGGATGCCGAGCCGCGTTTCACCGGACGCGCCATCAAGAACGTCACCGATGCGATCAAGATGCGCGCCATGGACATCGAATTGCCCGACGAGTGGTTCGAAAAGCCGGAAGCCTTCATGCACAAGGGTTACGACGACAAGAGAGCGATGATCGAGGAACTGCGCGGGCCGTTCTCGATGGACATGGTCATGCAGGAGATCAACCGCTACGCGGATTCCGAATTCCGCTATTCCGACAAATCCGACGATGCGGCGGTGACCAAGCTGATCCGCGACACCCGCCTGCGCGACCGTGCGGTCCGCGAGATCGAGGAGATGAAGAAGAAGGGGCTGTGGAATGGGTGAGGTTCTTCCTTCTCCCCGGATGCCACTGGTGCAATGGATAAGCTCGCACAGCAACGCTGAAAGACCTGGCCCAGACGCTGACGCCCCCTCTCCCCGTTCTTCACGGGGAGAGGGTAAGGGTGAGGGGCAGCGCATGCGTGGGCCAGAAATCGAGACGACCAAGCGAGCAAGGCGCCTGCGTCAATCCGACAATGATGCGGAAACCGCGCTCTGGATGGAACTGCGCGACCGCAGGCTGAACGGCTATAAATTCGTGCGGCAGTTCCCGATAGGGTCTTACTTTGCCGACTTCGCCTGGAGAGACTGTCAGCTTGTCGTCGAAGTCGATGGAAGTCAGCATATCGGCAGCAAATATGATCGAGCCCGAGATCGCTTCATCGTCTCGAATGGCTGGTCCATCCTGCGCTTTTGGAACGTCGATGTATTGAAGGACCGGGAAGAAGTGCTTGAAACAGTGTTGGCTGCGATCGAAGGACGCCTCGAACGCCATATCGAAACGCATGATCTTCGATTTGTCGCCGCCAAAGGCTATGGAGAGACATGTCCTTGACCGTTCGCGCCGCCCCTCACCCTTACCCTCTCCCCGTTCTTCACGGGGAGAGGGGGGCGTCAGCGTTGGCGCTTCGTCCTTCGGCTGAAATTCCTTCGGTGCCGTCAACATGACCCCCACCAAGAAACCCGATCTGCTGCGCGACAACGAGCTGATCTACGGCCGGCTGCTGACGGTCGACGAGCCGCATCTCATCCAGCGCTATAACAAGGCGATGGTCGCCTTCGGCCTGAAGCCGACCAAGCTGAAAAGCTTCGAGATCGACCGCACCGGCTTCTCGCCGCAGGTCGCCGAGGAATGCGGCGACTACAGCTATCTCGATCCCAACGAGGTCAACCGCCGCTTCATCATCCTGACGCCGTCGCAGATCGACCTGCCGGTGGTGCACACGGCATTCTCCAACACCTCGCTGCTGATGTTCGAATTCATGTCGAAGAACCAGCGCGCCATCGATGCACTGACGATCAAGGACGTCATCTACGGCGAGATCGAGGATTCGGTCCCCAAGGTCGACGACATCGAGGATCTGCTGTCGATCAACCAGGTTGAGTTCAAGGTGTTGTCGGCCGAGGACGTGCTGGGCAAGGCCGCCGAACTCGGCAAGCTGGTCGACCGGCTGAAGCAGGAACCGGATGCCTGGCGCGACAACGCCATGCTGGCCCGCATGGTCGAGCTTGCGAAGGTCTGCGGCGACATCCGCGAGAACGCGCTTGTGCCGGACCAGGTGATCTTCCGCCACAATGCCTATTGGACCAGCCATTTCGGCGGGCTCTATGTGTTCGTCGATCCGGACGTGACGACGGTGATCAGCGACCCGTCAGCGCCCGGCTTCCGCCGCTCGCGGCCATGGCAGGTGAGCTACCTCTCGATCCACGACGCCGACAAGGTTTTCAAGTTCCTCGCCTCGACCGGCCGCATCGAGCTGCCGCGCGCCTCATGGATCGAAACCTCAGGCTATCTCGAACATCGCGCCGAAATGGTGGTGCGCGCGCTGATCCGCGACACCGAGCCCGACCGCAATCTGACCGACGTCGACAAGGTCTGGCTGCAGACCTGGATCCACGGCCATGCCGATCTGATCACCAAGGACAGCAATTTTCCTTTCCTCAACGCCGCCAAGCGCGAGATCGCCCAGCTCGGCCATCTCAAGATCGAGGATGTGTTCCCGCAGCAGCGCTTCCTGGTGATCCGCGCCAAACCGGACCATCCCGACGCCTGGCTGACCAACCAGCTGATCTCTGATTTCGTGCCGCAGGACTTCGTCTCGCGTTACGTCTTCAACAAGCCGGGCTTCTACAGGGATTATGACGGCTTCAGCGATGCCTGGCGATCGCATGTTGTGGACGTTCTGAAAACCACATATTTGAAGGACAAGGTGGCGTTTCGCACACGCCTTTACGGCTTGACTGACTGAGGGGTGACATCGCCATGCTTGATCCGATCGTGAATTTCTTCACCCGGATTTTCCAGTGGATTGGCCGCGGCATCGGCCTGCTCATCGGTGCGATCCTGTGGCCGTTCCTGTGGGCGGGGCGCTGGTACACGCAACGCGGCTGGATCCTGAAGGCGGTGCTCGGCCTGGCTGTGCTCGTGTTGATCGGCCTCTATGTCAATTTCTTCTACGCCACCCAGTGGTGGAACAATTTCGACCCGAATTACGTGGACAAATACACCTTCGAAAAACGCAACAGCTCCGCCGGTGAACAGCTTTCCGCCGGTGCCGGCACCGATACGGCCAAGACCTGCGGAAACTCAGGCATTGCCCAGGTGGCGGCCGACCTGACCGACTTCAACGTCAACCAGAATGCCTGGGTGTCGTCGATGATCCTCTACAAACTCGGCCTGTTCGGCATCGACTGGGACCACACGCCGTTCATGGACAACAAGGCCTCGTTCCAGCGCGGCATCAACCAGGCGGTGCGGCGCACGGCCACCGAGCTCGCCGATAATCTCGGCCGTGTCCGCACCACTTCGCAGATCGACGCCGACCTGCAGGATGCCCGCGGCAATCTGCAGTTCGACGAGGAAACCTGGTACTTCGGCTTGAACCCGTTCGGTCCCAAGACACCGACGCCGAGCTACTATCGCGACGCGGTGCGCAAGCTGCGTTCCTTCAACGCCCGGCTGGCAGCCTGCCAGGCGACGTTCGACGCCCGCGCCGACAATCTCAAGCAGTATATCGACCGCATCTCGTCCGACATCGGCTCGACCTCGGCGATCCTCAAGGAGCGCGCCGAAAACCACAATAATGGCTGGTTCGACACCCGCGCCGACGACCGCTTCTGGTTCGCCTATGGCCAGCTCTATGCCTATTACGGGCTGATGAAGGGCGCGCAGGCCGATTTCGAGGACGTCATCAAGGAAAAGCACCTGCAGAACCTGTGGGACACCATGGACTCCCAGTTCGTCTCGGCGCTGCGCATCCAGCCCTTCATCATCGCCAATGGCCGCGAGGACGGCTGGCTGTTGCCAACGCATCTGACGACGATGGGCTTTTACGTGCTCAGAGTGCGCTCGAACATGGTCGAGATCAGCAACGTGCTGACGCAGTAGCGAATCGTTCCGCACAGCCGGCGCTGGTGAATTTGCGCCGTTGCTTCTGTCGTTTTTCGCGTATTACGCGGCTGTTTTGAGACGGCGGAACGGCGCCTGCTCTGGCTTCTATACGGCGCGGCAACCGGCGCGAAAAGAACCTGTAGCAGGGCACCCGGCTGCGGAAATATTTTCTTCGTAGGAAACATAGTTGCATGAAAGTTGACGCCGCGGCAGGGACAAGGGTAGAACATGCCCGCGCCTGCAGTGCCGAGCTGTTCTTGCGACCACACTAGTCAAATCCGTCCAATCCAGAGGGAAGCCGTCATGGCCGAAGTGAAGTCCGACATCGAGATCGCGCGCGGCGCCAGGAAGAAGCAGATCCAGGAGATCGGCCAGAAGATCGGCATTCCGAGTGAGCATCTGCTGCCCTACGGCCACGACAAGGCGAAGATCTCGGCCGAGTTCATCAAATCGGTGAAGGGCAACAAGGACGGCAAGCTGATCCTCGTCACCGCCATCAACCCGACGCCGGCCGGCGAAGGCAAGACGACGACGACGGTGGGCCTCGGTGACGGTCTCAACCGCATTGGCAAAAAGGCCATCGTCTGCATCCGCGAAGCCTCGCTCGGACCGAATTTCGGCGTCAAGGGCGGCGCCGCCGGCGGCGGCTATGCACAGGTGGTGCCGATGGAGGACATGAACCTCCACTTCACCGGCGATTTCCATGCCATCACCACCGCGCATAATCTGCTGTCCGCGCTGATCGACAATCACATCTACTGGGGCAACGAGCTCGGCATCGATACCCGCCGCGTCGTCTGGCGCCGCGTCATGGACATGAACGACCGGGCGCTGCGCGAGATCATCTGTTCGCTCGGCGGCGTCGCCAACGGCTTCCCGCGCGAAGCCGGTTTCGACATCACCGTCGCCTCGGAAGTAATGGCTATCCTGTGTCTCTCGACCGATCTGAAGGATCTCGAAAAGCGCCTCGGCGACATCATCATCGCCTATCGCCGCGACAAGTCGCCGGTCTATGCCCGCGACCTCAAGGCCGACGGCGCCATGGCCGTGCTCTTGAAGGACGCCATGCAGCCCAACCTCGTGCAGACGCTGGAGAACAACCCGGCCTTCGTCCATGGCGGCCCCTTTGCCAACATCGCGCATGGCTGCAACTCCGTCGTCGCCACCACGACGGCGCTGAAGCTTGCCGACTATGTCGTTACCGAAGCCGGTTTCGGCGCCGATCTTGGTGCCGAGAAATTCTTCGACATCAAATGCCGCAAAGCCGGTCTGAAGCCAGCGGCGGCGGTCATCGTTGCGACGGTTCGCGCCATGAAGATGAACGGCGGCGTCAAGAAGGAAGATCTCGGCAAGGAGAACGTCGAGGCGGTCAAGAAGGGCTGCGCCAATCTCGGCCGCCACATCGAGAACATCCGCCAGTTCGGCGTGCCGGCCGTGGTCGCCATCAACCATTTCTATTCCGACACCGATGCCGAAATCCAGGCGATGAAGGCCTATGTCGCCTCGATGGGCGAAGAGGCGATCCTGTGCAAGCACTGGGCTCAGGGATCGGCCGGCATCGAGGAACTCGCCAACAAGGTCGTGGCGCTGGCCGAATCCGGTGCATCGCAATTTGCCCCGCTCTATCCCGACGCCATGCCGCTGTTCGAGAAGATCAACACCATCGTCCAGCGCATCTATCGCGGTTCCGAAGCGATCGCCGACAAATCGGTGCGCGACCAGCTCCACGCCTGGGAGCACGCCGGCTACGGCCACCTGCCGGTCTGCATGGCCAAGACGCAATATTCCTTCTCGACCGACCCGAATCTGCGTGGCGCGCCGACCGGCCACACCGTGCCGGTGCGCGAAGTCCGGCTGTCTGCCGGCGCCGGCTTCGTCGTCATCATCTGCGGCGAGGTCATGACCATGCCCGGCCTGCCCAAAGCGCCGTCCTCGGAAAAGATTTTCCTGAACGAAATGGGCCAGATCGAAGGCCTGTTCTAAGGATAATCAACGCTCGAACGGCAAAGGGCGCCGCAACGCTGCAGCGCCCTTCTGCCTGTTCGCAATAGTCTCCTACGCCGCGCTTCGCGCCAGTGCGCGCTGGTTGGAGGCATAGGGTGTATCGTGCTTCGGCACCGCGCCGGTCTTCAGGCAGTCGATCCATTCGGCTGTCTTGAGAACGGCCGCGAAGCGCGACTGCAGGACGATCGTCACGACGCGGTGGATTTCCTCCGCCGAGGCGTAGCCGGCGCTGTTGGCGTAGGGCAACGACCCCGTTGCGTCCGCCAGGAACTCCACCTCAAAACCCATATGCACGGCGTGGATGACCGTCGACAGATCGCAATTATGCGTCATGTAGCCGACGACTGTGATCGTATCGATAGCGTTGGCGCGCAGCCACTCCTCGAGATCCGTGCCGGTGAAGGCGCTCGGCAAGTTCTTTTCGATGTAGTGGTCGCGGCTTCGCCTGGCGATTTCCGGGTGCAACTCGGCGCCATGGCTGCCCTTGGCGAAGACCGGTGAGGTTTCCGGTGCCAACTGCTTGATAACCACCACCTTGACGCCTGCCTCGGTGGCCGCGTCCATCGCTCGCGCTACATTGACGACGCTCTCGCGGAACGGCGGATGCTGGATGGCGAGGTTGCCGCCGTCATAATCGTTCTGAACGTCGATGACGATGAGGGCGCGGCGTGGAGCTTTGCCTTTGGCTGGTTCCAACATGGGTTTTCCTTTCTCGTTGGCATTGATGGGTGAAGGATAAGCTCGGCGCAGGATCGCAAAAAGTGTCCCGATTGACATTGTTCGAAAGAATTAGGACAATCGGGTCCTATTCCTGTTGGTGCTTCCATGACCGATCCTGTCGTCGCCGCCATCGCCTTCGATGGCATCAGCCCGTTTCATCTCTCCGTGCCATGCCTCGTGTTCGGCGCGGACCGCACGTCGCTCGGCCTGCCGCGATTCGACTTCCGGGTCTGCGCGATTGAGGACGGGCCGATCCGCACCGATGCCGGACTGACCATCAGCGTCCCGCATGGGCTTTCCGCGCTCGATGACGCCGACATCGTCATCGTGCCGAGTTGGAAGGATCTCGGGATCTCACCGCCGACGACACTGATTGAGGCGTTGCTTGGCGCGCACGAGCGCGGCGCGCTGATCGTCGGGCTGTGCCTTGGCACGTTTGCTGTCGCGGCAACCGGACTGCTTACGGGGCGGCGAGCAGCGACGCACTGGGCCTACGCGGATCAGCTGCAGGCACTCTATCCCGACATTCTCGTCGAACCGGAAGTGCTCTACATTGACAATGGCGATGTCGTGACATCCGCCGGCGTCGCCGCCGGGCTCGACTGCTGCCTGCACGTCGTACGGGCTCGTTATGGCGCGGAGGCAGCGCTTCGCCTCGCCCGGCAGATCGTGCTTTCTCCGCATCGGCAGGGCGGGCAGGCGCAATTCATAGAACGCCCCATCGCCAGGACCGACAATGCGGACCGCTTCACCCAGGCTCTCGAAACGGTGCGCAAAACCCTGGGTGATCCGCACGGTCTGGACAGCGTTGCCGGTCTCGCCGGCCTTACCCGCCGGACGTTCACGCGCCGCTTCCAAAAAACGATCGGCACCAGTTTCGGCGACTGGCTGACCGACCAGCGCGTCCAGCTGGCGCAGCGGCTGCTGGAAGCAACGGAAAAATCGATGGACACGATTGCCTTCGAGGCCGGCTTCGGCAGCGCCACCTCGCTGCGCCAGCATTTCGCGGCGCGGCTCAGGACCTCGCCCGTGCAGTACCGGCGCGAGTTCTCGAAGAGCGCTGAGGGCGAGCGCGTGGCGCACACGCCAAGGTGAGATTTGACTGGCGCCGGCTCTCGATCCCAGGCAATCGCTTCAAGTTTGCACTGCCCCTCATTGCCCTACCGGGCATTTCTCCCCGTATAGTGACGGGGAGAAAGACGCCTTCGCGAACGATTTCGCCAATCTCCAGCGTTGCAGGAAGGGTGCGGAGGTCGCGGCCGGCCCCTTCTCCCCGTCACTTTACGGGGAGAAGATGCCGGCAGGCAGATGAGGGGCGGCGCCGACGTCGAATTGCCATCTAGCCCGAGTTGTAGGCTATTTTTTCTCTTGAAGGGATTGCTTTGCCTCGATCCTGCCCGTCATTGAAATAGTTCGCGTCACGTGTCATATATGAAAGCGACAGATGACGCAAAGAGGCAACCCCCATGGCAATGGCATTGGAGAAGGCCGCTGCAAAGGCAGGCGGCAGCGACCTGCAGAAGGTGGCCAGGCTGCTCGGCGGCGCCCGCATTCTGTCACGACAGCTCGGCAGCGCTTTGGATGCCCATGAGTTGCTTCTGCACGGCCTGCCGGCTTCGGCGCTGGACCATCTCATTGGGCAACTCGTCTTCATCCAGAAGACCGATTCGCTCGAGAAGGCGGTCGGCATGAGCCTGCGCACCTATCAGCGCCGCAAGGATGTCCCCTCCAAGCCTCTCAATCAGGATCAGAGCGGACGAACCTGGAAGTTCGCGGAGATCCTGTCGAAAGCGACCGACGTGTTCGGTTCGCAGGCGGAAGCTGAGCAATGGCTGGAGCGCCCGGCGATCGGGCTCGACCAGCGCCGCCCAATCGATCTCCTGGCGACGCCGGCGGGTGTCGAGCTTGTAGAAGACTATCTCGAGCGGCTTGAATATGGCGTCTATGCATGACGCCCCTGCCGGCAGCGCTTGGTGGCTCCGATCTCATCGGATGGCGCCTCGATCAGGCCGCGTTTGCGTCTACATGGGACAGCGGCGAGGGCGCATACAGGGTCGGCGGACGCTGGAACAGCAAGGGCGTGCGCGCGGTCTACTGCTCGATCGATCCTTCGACTGCGATCTTAGAAGTTGCCGTCCATAAGGGCTTCAGGGCGCTCGACACGATAGCGCATGTTATGACGGCAGCGATCGTCAGCGATGTCACGGATGTGCATATCGTCGACCCCGCCGCCGTGCCCAACCCCAATTGGCTGCGCCCGGGCATTCCGAGCTCCGGGCAGCAGGCGTTCGGCGACGGTCTTCTACAACGACACCGGTTCGTGGTGATTCCGAGCGCCGTATCGCACTATAGCTGGAACCTGATCTTCGACGCGAGCGTCGCCAGAGGGGCATACGCCATGAAGATTCAGGAGGCGTTTGCGCTCGACACGCGATTGCATCCACCTCCGGCCAAGTGACACCAGCTGCTTTCCTATCGGGACGAGGACATGACCTCCTACCGGAGCAAAGGATGCTCAGCCGCGCCTGATTGGCCGCGCCGGATTGCCGACGACAGTAGTGTTCGCCGCCACATTGCGCGTCACCACCGCACCTGCGCCGACGATGGCGCCGTCGCCGATCCTGACTCCGCCGAGGATGATGGCATTGCCGCCGATCCAGGCGTGCTCGCCGATCTCGATCGGCCTGGCGATCTCCAGACCCGCCTGCCGCCCAGCCGCCTCCTTGTGGTGCTCGGCGCAGTAGATCTGCACATTGGGGCCAAGCAACGTGCCGCTGCCGATGCGGACTGACGCGGTATCGAGGACGGTGCAGCCGGCATTGAGGAAGACGCGGCCGCCGAGAAAGATGTTGAAGCCGTAGGCGCAGTGGAACGGCGCCTCGATCCGAGCGCCCGCGCCCGCAGCGCCGAGCAGCGTCCGCAAGGCAGGCCCGATATCGCCGCGCTGCCGGGGTGGCAGGCTGTTGTGCTCGAACACCGCGTCGCGTGCCGTGATCCGCAGCGTCTCCAGTTCCGGATCGAGGCAGCAATACCACTCGCCCGCCGCCATTTTCGCGCGTTCGCTTCCGGCCATGGCCGCCTCCAGTCTCCAGGAATCCGTCATTGGTTTCGCCGCGAGCGATGACCAGCACCTTTTTGTGAAGCATTTTGACGAACTGCAATTTTGACGAACTGCAAAGATGCACTAGGTTACAGGCCGATGGGGATGGAGTCCCCCAATAACCGCCGCAAGGCTGATGACTCCTACCGGGCGCTCTGCGTCGGTAGGAGCATGTCGAACCTCCCGACCTTCCAGAGCTGTGTGTTTCTTGAACCCTGGAAGGGGCTGGATGTTCACTTGGACAACCATTGCACCTGCGGTCAGTGCAGCTTTTCTCGCTTCACTTGTTGAAGTGGTCGAGGCATTCACAATCGTGCTAGCGGTCGGAGTGGTTCGAGGCTGGCGCCCTGCGGTCATTGGCGCCGGCGCCGCGCTGGCATTGCTTGCACTTCTTGTTCTAACGCTGGGGCCGCTGCTCGATCGCGTTCCCCTTCACGCATTGCAGTTAGTCATCGGCGTGCTGTTGCTTCTGTTCGGCCTCCGGTGGCTGCGCAAAGCTATTCTACGTGCCGCCGGCGTTCTCGCTCTCCATGATGAGGTGAAGGCGTTTGCTGAGGAGGAGGCTCAACTGCGCGAGGCAAGGCGCAGTCCGGAAGCCCATCTCGGCTGGCTTGCAGGAATGACGGCGTTCAAAGCCGTGGTTCTGGAGGGGCTGGAGGTGGTATTCATTGTCATCGCGGTCGGAGCAGGCCGAGGCCTCCTGTTGCCTGCGGCTATCGGTGCACTGGCTGCCTGCGTCCTAGTGTTGGCAATAGGCGTCGTTATTCATCGACCGCTCGCGCAAGTACCCGAAAACACCCTTAAGTTCGGTGTTGGCGTCATGCTTTCGGCATTTGGAGTATTCTGGACCGGCGAAGGTCTCGGCATTGATTGGCCGGGGCATGATCTTGCCATTCTTGCCTTTGTGGCAATCTTTCTGACCGTCGGGCTGCTTACGATCAAGCTGGTCGCCCGCCCGGCCGTGGCGAGGGTTTCATGAAAATGTTCATCCTGATCCTGCACGAACTGGTTGGCATGTTCATTGACGACGAGTTTCTAGCTTTTGCCGTGCTCGGGCTCGTTGCGGCTATGGCAGCGCTTGCGAAATGGACTGCCACGCCGCCGCTCGTCCTGGGGAGCGTGCTTTTGGGCGGGAGCGTCATCATAGTTGTCTGCAGTGCACTAATAGCCAGTCGAAAGCGCCGTCCGTGAATTATCTGATCGTCTTCTTCGGTGCCGGTTTAGGCGGCGCATTCCGTCTTGGCGTCAACACACCGACGTTGAAGCTTTTCGGCATGAGTTTCCCATTCGGGACGCTGGCCGTGAATGTGCTTGGTTTCTTCGCTATGGGTTCGATCGCAGAATACTGGGCCATCAAGGCTGGCTACCACAGGCAACGCGGCTGTTCGTGACGACGGGCGTGCTGGGAGGGTTCACAACCTTCTCGACATTTTCCCTCGACACCGTCCTCCTGGCGGAGCGCGGCGATGCTGCCTTGGCGATTCTGTACGTTGTCTCCTCCCTTGCCCTATCGATCGGCGGGTTGTTTGCTGGACTGTTAGCGGTGCGTCTGCTCGTCTGAGTGGCGACGCGTTGAATAGGCAAGCATGGCGCCCGAGTAATCGCGGCTGGTCCGGCGTTCACTGCCAAGTGAAGCTGCGCGAAGTGCCGAGTGATTCTGCGCTACACCACCTCTGGTCAAACGCCGATCCTATGCTAGCTTGCCCTCGCGGACCTGTCCCGGACCCGGTGATCGAGGGCATCAACCATGCTTTACGGGCTTACACTTCTGATCGGTGTCGTTGCCGGGCTGCGCGCCATGGCCGCACCCGCCGCTGTCGCCTGGGGCGCCTGGCTTGGCTGGTTGCCGGTCGCCGGCACCTGGGCGAGTTTCATGGGCCACTGGATCGCCGTCGGCATCTTCACCATCCTGGCCATCGCCGAACTGGTCACCGACCAACTGCCGTCGACGCCGAGCCGCAAGGTGCCGCAGCAATTCGGCGCGCGCGTCGTCTTGGGCGCTTTCACCGGCGCGGTGATCGGCGCGACCATCGGCGCCGCCATCGGCGGCCTGATCGCCGGCGCCAT